>NZ_JBLFFN010000008.1:0-251713 GCF_051400855.1 Variovorax stachyos
TTGCCGTGGTCCACGTGACCGATCGTGCCCACGTTCACGTGCGGCTTCGTGCGGGTGAATTTTCCTTTTGCCATTTTTCAATCCTTGAAAGAGCAGGCCCGTGTGTTGGTTTTACGTCTGCACCTTGTTGCTGATTCCTCCGCCACGGGCAACGAAGGGCACAAGATCGCAGACAGAACTGGGAAGAACAAGGACGGCCGGGCCGCCCTCGTTCGATGCGCACGCTTACTTGGTGCGCGCAGCGACGATGGCTTCGGCAACGTTTCGCGGAGCTTCCGCGTACTGCTTGAATTCCATCGTGTAGGTGGCGCGGCCTTGGGACATAGAGCGCAGCGTCGTCGAGTAGCCGAACATCTCCGACAGCGGGACTTCGGCCTTGATCGCCTTGCCGCCGCCGACCATGTCTTCCATGCCCTGGACCATGCCGCGGCGGGAGGACAGGTCGCCCATCACGTTGCCGGCGTACTCTTCAGGTGTCTCGACTTCCACGGCCATCATTGGCTCGAGAATCACGGGGTTGGCCTTGCGGGCACCTTCCTTGAAACCGAAGATGGCGGCCATCTTGAAGGCCATTTCGTTCGAGTCCACATCGTGGTACGAACCGAAGTGCAGCGTCACCTTGACGTCCACGACCGGATAGCCGGCCAGCACGCCTTGCGTCAGTGCTTCCTGCACGCCCTTTTCGACCGCCGGGATGTACTCGCGCGGCACCACGCCGCCCTTGATGGCGTCGACGAACTCGAAGCCCTTGCCGGCTTCCTGCGGCTCGATCTTGAGCACGACATGGCCGTACTGGCCCTTGCCGCCCGACTGGCGCACGAACTTGCCTTCAGCCTCCTCGACGGTCTTGCGGATGGTTTCGCGGTAGGCCACTTGCGGCTTGCCCACGTTGGCTTCCACACCGAACTCGCGCTTCATCCGGTCCACGATGATTTCGAGGTGCAGTTCGCCCATGCCCGAGATGATGGTCTGGCCCGATTCCTCGTCGGTCTTGACGCGGAACGACGGGTCTTCCTGCGCGAGACGCTGCAGGGCGATGCCCATCTTTTCCTGGTCGGCCTTGGTCTTGGGCTCGACGGCCTGCGAGATCACCGACTCGGGGAACACCATGCGCTCGAGGGTGACGATGGCATTCGGATCGCACAGGGTTTCGCCCGTAGTCACTTCCTTCAGGCCCACGCACGCGGCGATGTCGCCGGCGCGGATCTCGCTTACTTCCTCGCGGTTGTTGGCGTGCATCTGCACGATCCGGCCGATGCGCTCCTTCTTGCCGCGCACCGGGTTGTAGACGCTGTCGCCCTTGGACAGCACGCCCGAGTACACGCGCACGAAGGTCAGCTGGCCCACGAAGGGGTCGGTCATCAGCTTGAACGCGAGGGCCGAGAACTTCTCTTCGTCGTCGGCCTTGCGCACCACCGGCGCATCGTCTTCGTCGGTGCCGGCCACCGGGGGAATGTCGGTCGGCGCGGGCATGTACTCGATGACAGCGTCGAGCATCGCCTGCACGCCCTTGTTCTTGAAGGCCGAGCCGCACAGCATCGGCTGGATCTCGCCGGCGATGGTGCGCTGGCGGATGGCCTTCTTGATCTCTTCCTCGGACAGCGTTTCGCCTTCGAGGTACTTGTTCATCAGCTCTTCGCTGGCTTCGGCAGCGGCTTCCACGAGCTTCTCGTGGTATTCGTTGCAGACATCGACCAGGTCGGCCGGGATCTCACCATAGGTGAAGGTCACGCCCTTGTCCTCGTCCCAGATGATGGCCTTCATCTTCACGAGGTCGACGACGCCGCGGAACTTGTCCTCGGCGCCGATCGGGATCTGGATCACGACCGGATTGGCCTTCAGGCGATCGATCATCATTTGGCGAACGCGCAGAAAGTTGGCGCCGGTGCGGTCCATCTTGTTGACGAACGCAAGACGGGGCACCTTGTACTTGTTGGCCTGGCGCCAAACGGTTTCCGACTGGGGCTGAACGCCACCGACGGCGTCATAGACCATCACGGCGCCGTCGAGCACGCGCATGGAGCGCTCCACCTCGATGGTGAAGTCCACGTGGCCGGGGGTGTCGATGATGTTGATGCGGTGCTCGGGGAAGTTCTGCGCCATGCCCTTCCAGAAGCAAGTGGTGGCAGCCGAGGTGATGGTGATGCCGCGCTCTTGCTCCTGCTCCATCCAGTCCATCGTGGCGGCACCGTCGTGCACCTCACCGATCTTGTGATTCACACCGGTGTAGAACAGGATGCGCTCGGTCGTGGTCGTCTTGCCGGCGTCGATGTGCGCAGAGATACCGATGTTGCGGTAGCGCTCGATGGGGGTCTTGCGGGACATGAAATTACTCCATTAACGGATGAAAGCCCGCCCACCACACGGTGGGTCGGGCTTCCAGCCAGTGCTCTTGTTGAGGGCGGTTTCTTAGAAGCGGAAGTGACTGAAAGCCTTGTTGGCCTCGGCCATGCGGTGCACTTCGTCGCGCTTCTTCATGGCGCCGCCACGGCCTTCCGTGGCTTCCATGAGCTCGTTGGCCAGGCGCAGGGCCATCGACTTCTCGCCACGCTTGCGGGCGGCTTCCTTGATCCAGCGCATCGACAGCGCCAGGCGGCGCACCGGGCGCACTTCCACAGGCACCTGGTAGTTCGCGCCGCCGACGCGACGCGACTTCACTTCGACCATCGGCTTGACGTTGTTGATGGCCATGGTGAAGGCCTCGAGCGGGTCCTTGCCCGGGTTCTTCTTCTCGATCTGGTCGAGGGCACCGTAGATGATGCGCTCGGCCACGGCCTTCTTGCCGCCTTCCATGATCACGTTCATGAATTTGGACAGCTCGACATTGCCGTACTTGGGATCCGGCAGGATTTCACGTTTGGGGACTTCGCGACGACGTGGCATTTCTCTAACCTCTTTGCTTCAGTTGGCGCCTCTTTCAGAGACACCGCGAGAACCGACGGGAGTTCTCACTTACTCGACCCGACAGTGGGTCACTTCGTTCGATGCACCGCCAGGCGCGCCGAACACCGATTGAATGTTCGAAGGCTCAAGCCTTCTTGGGACGCTTGGCGCCGTACTTGGAACGCGACTGCTTGCGATCCTTCACGCCCTGCAGGTCCAGCGAGCCACGCACGATGTGGTAGCGCACACCGGGCAGATCCTTGACACGACCGCCACGAACCAGCACCACGCTGTGCTCCTGGAGATTGTGGCCTTCACCGCCGATATAGGAAATGACTTCGAAGCCGTTGGTCAGGCGCACCTTGGCGACCTTGCGCAGCGCCGAGTTCGGCTTCTTGGGGGTCGTGGTGTAGACCCGGGTGCAGACACCGCGTCGTTGCGGCGAGTTCTGCATGGCAGGGCTCTTCGACTTGATCTTTTCGACCTCGCGACCCTGACGCACCAGTTGATTGATGGTTGGCATGAATGAATAAGTCCCAAAACACCCCGGTCGAAACCCTCACCGTGACATGAGGCAACCGAGAGATGACGAAAACGTGAAGCCCTTCGGAAATTTCCGAAAAGCCCGCGAGTATAGCACTCACCTCCGGGCTCGCCCACTCCTCGGGGGCTGGCTCCTACCGAGGTCGCGGCGAACGAGCCGCGAAGCCGGGCCGGCGAAGCTGTTCCGCGGCGCCAGCGAACGGGCGTGCTGCGCGGCAAGGGAGCGCCGCAGGCGAGCTCTACTTGATCCAGAGGCGAATGGCGTCCCAGGCGCGGCCCAGGACGCCGGCCTGCTCCACCGGCTCGAGCGCAACCAGGGGGACGTCGGCGACCGGCTGGTCGGCCAGCGTGATCTTGAGCGAACCGATCGGCTGGTTGCGGGTGAAGGGGGCGACCAGGGGATCGGGCCGCGCCACTTGCGTCTTGATCTTGCTTGCAGAGCCCGCCGGCACCGCCACCACGATCGGCTCGGCGCGGCCGAGCTTGACCGTGTTCTCCTTGCCCTTCCAGACCGGCGGCGTGGCAACCGGCTGGTTCGCGTCGAACAGGCGGACCGCGTCATACGCGGTATAGCCCCAGTTCAGCAGCTTCTGCGATTCGTTGGCGCGCGCATTCTCGCTGGCCGCCCCGAGCACGATCGACAGCAGGCGCCGGCCACCGGCGAGGTTGGGAAAGTCGCGCTTGGAGGTGACGATCATGCAGTAGCCCGCTGCATCGGTATGGCCAGTCTTGAGGCCGTCGACCGTCGGGTCGCGGAACAGCAGCAGGTTGCGGTTGGTGTCGTTGGTCGAGGGGGTGCCGGGGTAGCGGTACTTCTTGATCGAGTAGTAGTGCACATACTCGGGGAAGTCGCGCATCAGCCGCATCGCGAGAATGCTCAGGTCGCGCGCCGTGGTCGTATGACCCGGTGCGGTCAGGCCCTCGGGGTTCCTGTAGCTGGTGTTCTTCATGCCAAGCGCCTTGGCCTGGTCGTTCATGAGCTCGACGAAATGCTCCACCGTGCCGCCCACGCCCTCGGCCAGTGCAACAGTGGCATCGTTGCCCGACTGCACGATCAGGCCCTTGATCAGGTCCTCGACCGGCACCTGCATCTTCGGGTCGATGAACATGCGCGAGCCGGGCATCTTCCAGGCGCGGGTGCTGACCGGCAGGGCCTGCTGCAGGGTGATCTTCCTGGCCTTGAGCGCGTCGAAGACGAGGTAGGCCGACATCAGCTTGGTGAGCGAGGCGGGCTCGACGGGGGTGTCGACGTCTTTCTGCGCCAGCATCTGGTTGGCAGTCACGTCGAGCAGCAGGTAGCTGCGCGCAGCGACTTCCGGCGGTTGCGGCACCTGGGCCGCGGCGATCAGGCAGAAGGATGCGGCCGCGGCCGCTGCGAAGGCGCGCAGCGCGCCGAGAAGACGATTCATGGAGATGCGAAGAGAGACGAACACTAGCCCGCGCGCAGATGGCGAACGACCAGACTTTTGAGCAGCGGCAATTGTCCGTGAAAGAAATGGCCGCCCCCGGGAACGACCGTAACAGGAAGTGACTGCGGCCGCGCCCAATCCAGCACCGCAGCCAGCGGAACGGTGTCGTCCTGCTCGCCGTGCACGACCAGCGTGCGCTCGTGCACCTCGGCCGGCAGAGTCGCCACCGAGAAGCGGGCGGCGGCAGTGCCCACCAGCACCATTTGGCGGATGTCCCGCCGCGCCCACAGCGGCTCGGCCGCGCGGCTCGCCACGAAGGCCCCGAAGGAAAAACCTGCGATGGCCAGCGGCCCCTCCGGCGCTACCTGTTCGATGACCTGGAGCATGTCCTCGCGCTCGCCGCGCCCCTCGTCGTGCACGCCCTCGGTGCCGCCAACGCCGCGGAAATTGAAGCGCACCGCGGTCCAGCCGCAGGCGACGAAGGCCCGCGCCAGCGTCTGCACCACCTTGTTGTCCATAGTGCCGCCGAAGAGCGGATGAGGATGCGCGATCACGGCGACGCCGCGCGGCGCAACGTCCCCGGCAGCGGCATCGCGCAAGGCAGCGATCGCGCCCGTGGCGCCCTGGAGCCGAATCTTTTCCGTTTGCGAATTCATGACCTTCAACGCCCTACGTCCGGCGGCAGAAGCAAGCGCTCGACCACCTCGCCGTCGCGCAGGTGCGAATCGACGATTTCGTCGATGTCCTGCTCGTCGACGAAGGTGTACCAGACGGCTTCCGGGTAGACCACCGCGACGGGCCCGCCGGCGCAGCGGTCGAGGCAACCGGCCTTGTTGACCCGCACCTTGCCGGGCCCCGCCAGCCCCGCTGCCTTGACGCGCGCCTTGCAGTGGTCGAAGCCCTGCTGCGCGTTGTGCTTCGAGCAGGAATCCTCCCCGTTCTTGCGTTCGTTCAGGCAGAAGAAGATGTGGCGGCCGTAGTAGCCGCGCGGCGGCGCAGTGCTGGACGTGGACATCGGCTCATTCTATTGAGCGTGCACGGCCAGTGCGCCGCAAAGGGCCTAGGGGCGCGCCCGGCGCGACAAGGCCGCCAGCACATAAAGCAGCGTGGCGAAGGGCCACAGCCAGCCCAGCCACTGCGCCAGCCCGTGGAAGCGAATGAAGCGCCCCTGCTCCCAGGTCGCCAGGGTTTGGGCGAAGTAGGCGCTTTCGGGTGCCTGGTTGAGCAGGCTCAGATGCACCACGAGCGCGACCAGCAGCAGCGCCGCGCACAGGCGGCGCGGCGCGGGCAGCAGCAGCACGCCCAGAAAGAAGGCCGCCGCGATGCCGACCTGCACCGGAAGGCTGAGCCATGCCCAGGCATGCTCGGGCCCATAGCTCAGGGCCGCCGACAGCGCGGAGGCCGCCACGCCGCTGAACAGCACCAGTGGCAGCAGCATGGCCCGGCGCGCCACGGACCGTGTCACCAGAAAGCCCAGCAGGCAGGGCACGAGTGCACCCAGGGCGACGCACAGGAGTTCGACCCCCGGCACCAGCGGTTCCAGTTCGAACTGGCGTACGGGCATCCAGTCGATGAACGGCGTGTCCAGCAGCCACTCGGAGATGGCCGCCTCGAGACGCTCGAACACCTGGCCGAGCCCGAAAGTGACCGCCGCCGGAAACAGCAGCGCCAACGGCCACAGCGCCAGCAGCACCAGCGCGCCGCGCGAATCCTCGACGAACCAGTTCGAACGAGTGCGGTGCCAGTGCGCCACCGCGCCCAGACGCTCGAGCGCCGCCGCCAGCACCGCGCCCGCCAGCGCGCCCAGGCTGTTGAGGCCCAGATCCACGTTGGACGGAATGCGCGCCGGCAGGTAGCTCTGCAGCGTCTCCATGATGAAAGCGATGGCGGCGCCGATCAGCGTCGCGGCCAGCACCGCGCGCACCGACCCGATCCCGGGCTGCGTGCGCAGCACGGCAAGCGCCGTCAGGAAGCCCAGCGGCATGTAGCCGGCCACGTTGACGCCGAAGTCGAACCCCGTCCAGTACCTGGGCCAGGGCGCCGCCAGGTAGGACCAGGGGGCGATGCCCTGGTCGCGCCAGTCCGCGAAGGGGTATAGGCTCGCGTAGACGATCAGCGCCGCATAGGCGAGCGCCAGTGGCAGGGCTGCGGACTTGTGTTGCTGCGTGGCCACCGCTCAGAACGGCTTGACCACGACCAGCACCACGATGGCCAGCAGCAACAGCACCGGCGCCTCGTTGAACCAGCGGTACCAGCGCTCGCTGCGCCGGTCCTGGCCCGCCACGAACCTGCGCAGCAGCACCCCGCAACCGTGGTGGTAGCCGATGACCCCCAGGACCAGTGCCAGCTTTGCATGCATCCAGCCATTGCCCGGACCGCGCCCGATGCCGTAGCCCAACCAGAGCCAGAGGCCGAAGCCGATCGCCGGGACGGCCAGGAGGGTGGTGAAGCGGAACAGCTTGCGCGCCATCAGGATCAGCCTGGCGCGCTCTGCCACCGACTCCGGCGCGACCATGGCCAGGTTCACGAAGATGCGCGGTAGATAGAACAGTCCCGCGAACCAGCTGGCGACGAAGACGATGTGCAGCGATTTGACCCAGAGCATGCCGGCAGTTTAGTGGGGCCCTCTTTCGCAGACGGGGGGCGATCGCCGGGGCAAAAAAAAGCCCGGCGCCAAAACGCCGGGCTGGGAAGCCCTTTTGCTGTCACACATCAAGGCACCCGCTCAGGGAGGAAAAGCGGGGAGCGGCAAGCCGCCCACCGCGGAATTTAGCAAAGGCATTACGTGCGATCAAGCGAGTTCTAATTTTCTGTCGACTTTTTGCAGATTAGGTAGTTCTAACGTATTACCAAACGGAGCAATCCTGGCCTGCCCCGTGGCTCGGAAGCACTTGGGGCACAATTTTCGTCATGACCCTCCACGCCTCCTTCCCGTCGGGCCGGCCGCGCCGGCTCCGCCGAGACGCCTTCACGCGCGATCTTGTACGTGAGCACACGCTCAGCGTTCATGACCTGATTTATCCGGTGTTCGTGCAGGAAGGGCACAAGCGGCGTGATGCCGTGGCGTCGATGCCCGGGGTCGAGCGGCTCAGCCTGGACCTGCTGCTGCCGGTGGCCGAGCAATGCCTTTCGCTGGGCATTCCCGTCATGGCGCTGTTCCCGGTGATCGACGCCAGCCTGAAGACGCCGGCCGGCGACGAGGCCTTCAACCCCGAGGGCCTGATCCCGCGCGTGGTCGCAGGGCTCAAGTCGCGCTTCCCCGAACTGGGCGTGATGACCGACGTCGCGCTGGACCCCTACACCAGCCACGGCCAGGACGGCCTGCTCGACGAAACAGGCTACATCCTCAACGACCCGACCGTCGAGGTGCTGGTCCGGCAGGCGCTGGTGCAGGCCGAGGCCGGCGTGGACATCGTGGCGCCCAGCGACATGATGGACGGCCGCATCGGCGCGATCCGTGGCGCCCTCGAATCGGCTGGCCGGGTCCACACCCGGATCATGGCCTACAGCGCCAAGTATGCGAGCGCCTTCTACGGTCCCTTCCGCGACGCCGTGGGCTCGGCCGCCAACCTCGGCAAGAGCGACAAGAAGGTCTACCAGATGGACCCGGGCAACAGCGACGAGGCGCTGCGCGAGGTCGCCATCGACATCGCGGAAGGCGCCGACATGGTGATGGTGAAGCCCGGCATGCCCTACCTGGACATCGTGCGCCGGGTGAAGGACGAATTCCACGTGCCGACCTTCGCCTACCAGGTCAGCGGCGAGTACGCCATGCTCAAGGCCGCGGCGCAGAACGGCTGGCTGAACCACGACGCGGTGATGCTCGAGAGCCTGCTGGCCTTCAAGCGCGCCGGCGCCGACGGCGTACTCACCTACTTCGCGCTCGACGCCGCGCGGCTGCTGCAGAAGCGCTAGCCCGGGACCACCCGGGGGCCGGCACAACAACAGCACCGCACGAATGCGCATCTTCGAGATCAGCGGCTCTCGCGTCACCGAGCACCCCGCGCTGGCACCGATGGCTGCGCCCGGCGCCTGCGCGGGCTATCTCTGGCTGTCGCTCACGCGCGATGAGCTCCGCGGCGCTCTCGCCGAGGTGCAGGGCATCCTGCAGTCCCTGTGCGGCACGCACCTGGTCGATCTCCACGTCGCAGACCTTCTCAACGACCAGTTGCCGTCCCGCTACGACTTCACGTCGCAGTACGATGTGCTGGTGTTTCGCCGGCTCGCCGCCAGCAACGGCCTTGCCGCAGCAAGCGCAGACGCCGGCCCGCCGCGCGGCGGGCCGCCGGTGCTGCGGCGCATCGACACGCGGCCGGTGGGCTTCGCCATCTTCGACCGGGTGCTGCTGTCCGTGCACCCGGAAGACGGCACGGTGCGCGACGCCTTCGCGGCCCGCCTGCTGAACGCGGCAGCGCCCGACGCACGCGGCGGCGCGGCGACGCCCGCGCTCGACGTGCGCGCCGTCTCCACCCGCGTGCCGACCGGTCCGGCCGACCTGATGCTGCGCGTCATCAACCTGATCGTCGACACCTACCTGGATCTGCGCCGCGACCTGACCCGGCAGCTGGACCATTGGCAGGCCGAGCTGATCGATCCCCGCAGCCGCTTCATGAACTGGAGCGCGCTGATGCAGGCGCGGCAATCGCTCCATCATCTGGACGAGATCTGCGAAGACCAGCGCGGCGCGGTGCAGGACTGGATCGACGCCCTCGAAACCCTGCCCCAGCCCGAGAGCGCGGCCGAATCGCGCGACCGCGAGCTGATCATGGTGCGCAGCCGCGACGTGCTCGAGCACATCCAGCGCGTGGTGCATCACGTCCGGCGGCTGGAGCAGAACGCCGAGACCGCGGTGCAGTTGCACTTCAGCGTGCAGAGCCACCGCACCAACGACATCATGCGGGTGCTCACCGTGCTCACCGCGGTGTTCCTGCCGCTGAACCTCATTGCCGGAATCTTCGGCATGAACTTCGAGTTCGTGCCGCTCGTGCACAAGGCCGGCGGCTTCTGGATTGCCATGGCGGCGATGGCCACGATCGCACTGCTGCTGGTGCTCGTGTTCTGGCGCAAGCGCTATCTGGAGAGAAACAGGTAGCGGCACACAAAGAAAGACCGGGCAGCACTGGCGCGCTGCCCGGTCTTTGTTGGGAGCCGGCGGATTACTTGGCCGCGGGCGCGCCCTGCTTCTGTGCCTGCTGCAGCGTGTCGGCGCGGTTCGGCATCGTGGAGATCACGCGGCTGTTGACGCGCGAGCCGCCGGTCACGTTCTGGTCCGGCGCGTTGGCGGTCGCGACGGCTTGGGCGTACACGGCCTCGGGGTTGGCAACCGACTTGAACGGCTCGGCGCCGCGCGAGCCGCGCACCACGTTCTGGTTGGGGGCGGCAGCCGTGCGAGCGGCTTCTGCTTCGACGTCGGCGCGGCTCATTGCGGAGACCGGCGCTGCCACGCCATGGTAGGTTTCTGCGTGCGCGCCGGCGGCGGCAAGAAGGGAGAGTGCGGCGGCGGCGAGTATGTGAGAGGTCTTCATGTCAGGTCCTTGATTCGTCGGAGGTGGCTTCAAAACCAGGCTCGCAGTAGGGCTGGCCTGTGCGAGCGAGTGTGCTGTCGAACATCCCCGGGGAAATACCTAGAAAGGAGACACGGCGTTTCCCTAATCGAAACAATCCGGCGGCGATTCCGGCTAGGCGCATGGCGAGAATGCGGATGCAAAAACCGGCGCGTCGACCCGGCGCATTCACGAGATTGAAACAATGGAAGCTCAATGGACGGCCTCGACCTGCTGAAAGCCTTTCGCGAGGTTGCCGAGCGCGGCAGCTTCTCCCGTGCGGCCAAGGCGCTCGGCACCTCGAAAGCCACCGTCAGCAAGTACGTCGCGCAACTGGAGGAGCGCTTCGGCGTGCGGCTGCTCAATCGCTCCACACGCTCGGTCAGCCTGACGGACGCCGGCCAATTGCTGCTGGAGCGCAGCAAGCCACTGATCGAGATGATCGAGCTGACGCAGAACGAACTGCAGGAACATGCGGGGCATCCGCGAGGACGCCTGCGCATCACGGCGCCGCACGGTTTTGCCCAGAGCGCCTTCCCCAGCGTGCTGGGCGAGTTCATGAAGACCTACCCGGATGTCCACGTGAGTCTGCACCTCAGCAACCGCGTGATCGACCTGGTGGAAGAAGGCGTGGACATCGCCTTGCGGCTGGGCCGAATCCGCGACGAGAACCTGATCGTGCGGCGCCTGCGGCAGATGGAGCTGGTGCTGTGCGCGAGCCCAGCCTATTGGTCCCGGCGCGGCCTGCCGAAGAAGCCCGACGACATGCGGCGCCATGATGTGCTGACCTACTCGCTGACCGAAGGCCCGCCGCAGTTGCCCTTCGAGGTCGACGGCAAGCCCTATGCCGTGCCGGTGCACAGCCGCATGGACGCCAACGATGCCGCGCCGCTGATCGCCGCCGCGCTCGCCGGCCTCGGCGCGATCTGCGTGCCCGCGATGATGGCGCAGGCGCATGTGGAGCGCGGCGCGCTGGTGCCGGTGCTCAAGGACTACATGCCGCGCGACATGTGGCTCTATGCGGCCTACGCGCAGCGCCGCCACAACAGCGCAGCGATGCGAGCCCTGCTGGACTTTCTCGAGACGCACGGGAAGATGCAGGAGCCGACGGGGCTGGTGCCGCCGCCCTCTTCCACCGTTGTCGAGCCGGTCGAGCCAGGCAAGGCAGCCAAGCGCGCGCGGCAGCCGGTCGCGGTGGCTTGAATCTCCCTCGAAGGCTGCCGCTCAGCGCAACCCGAACAGCCCAGCCGCGTTGCCCCAGGCGATGCGCTGCGCCACCTCCGGCGGCAGCTCGCCGAGCCAGCGGCGGTAGCCGCCCATGATCTCGTCGTAGGCGCTCCAGCGCTGGTTGACCCAGGTGTCGGAGCCGACCAGGAAGCGGCCGGGATACTTGAGGATCAAGGCCCGCCACTCGGGGCAGAGCGTGCCGCCCTCGCAGGTCAGGCCCGGCCGATAGGAGAGCTCGCCCATCAGCAGCGGATAGCGCTCCAGCAGCGCCTGCACCCGCTGCACCGGCGGCCCGCCGATGCCGGTATGCGCCCAGATCAGCCGCAGCGACTGCCCGCCGGAAGGCGCATGCGCCATCAGCAGATCGATGGCCACATCGTCCACATGCGCAAGCACGGCCAGCTTCTTCTCTTCGGCGAGCATGATCAGCTTGCGGGCCACCGGTCCGTTGGCGTTCGCGCTGTCGTAGAGGTGGAACTCGCCCAACCCACGGTACGGCCCGCTGGCGGTGCCGCGGGCGAGCTCGGACTGCACCATGTCGTAGATGCTCTCGTCGCGAAACCAGTTGCCGTAGTCGTCGCGGTTGCGGTAGAGCCGCACGAAGGGCACCACAGCGACACCGGCCTCGCGCGTCTCGCGCGCCGCCGCCAGCGTCTGCGTGCCTGCATTCGGCCGCGAGTTGGCGATGATCGCCTTCACGCCATTGCGCTGCATCCGCGCCAGCGCCTGGGCCGGCGGGTAGGGGCCGGCGTTGCCGTCCCACGCTTCCTGGTTGTAGTGCAGGTGGGTGTCGAACAAGGGACCTGCGTAGTCCGCCGCGTGCGCCGTCGAGAACAGCGCGGTGGCCACCAGCATGGCGGCCGCCATGGCCATCGAATGCCGCAGGCCCATGCCCTGCCCGATCAGCCGAGGTGCTTGGCGAAGAAAGCCAGCGTGCGCTCGCGCGCCAGCTTGGCGGCCTCGGCGTTGTACGAGCCGCGCTGGTCGCAGTTGAAGCCGTGGCCCGATTCATAGACATGCACCTCGACTTCGGGGTGCGCCTTCTTGAAGGCCTCGATGGTGTCGAGCGGAATCCAGTGGTCGTTGTTGCCGAAATGCGCCAGCACCGGCACCTTGGGCGTGATCGCGCTTTCCTCGGGCGTGGTCATGCCGCCGCCGTAGTAGGGCACCGCGGCCGACAGGCCCTGCACCTTGGCCGAGGCACGCCAGGTCAGGAGGCCGCCCCAGCAATAGCCGACGATGCCGACCTTGCCGCCACGCGCCGCGTACTCGACCGCTGCCTGCAGATCCTGCAGAACGCCCGGCGCCGGCAGGGCCTCGACGGCCGTCTTGAGCGCGAAGCCGGCCTTCATGTCCTCCTCGCTGTAGCCGAGCTCGACGCCGGGCTTGACGCGGTGGAAGGTCGAGGGCGCGACGGCAAGATAGCCGTCGGCCGCGTAGCCGTCGGCCACCGAGCGGATGTGCGAGTTGACGCCGAAGATCTCCGGCACGACGACCACCGCGCCCTTCGGCTTGCCCGAGGGCTCTGCCACGTAGGCGGGAAAGCTGAAGCCATCCTTGGCGGTGAGATCGATGAACTGGCCCATGGTCATGCTCCTGTGTTGGTGAGGGGGTTGCTGTTCAATGCGCGTTCAATGCGCGGGCGACGAAATCCAGCCGGTCCTGGCCCCAGAAGATCTCGCCGTCGATCACATAGCTGGGAGCGCCGAAGACCTTGGCGTCGATCGCCTGCTGCGTGTAGTCCTCGTAGCGCTCCTGCACGGTCTGGCTCAACGACTGTTCGATGCGCTTGGCAGGCAGACCGCATTCGGCGGCCAGCGCCTCCAGCACCTTCGGGTCCGCGATGTTGCGCTCCTGGGCCCACACCGCGGCGAATACCGCGCCGCACAGCTTCATCGCGGCCTCGCAGCCGTCGTGCAGGTCGACCGCGATGATGAGCTTGGCGGCGTCGTCGCCCGCGACCGGAAAGAACTTCGGCGTGGGGTTGAGCGGGATGTCCAGGTGCCGCGAGAAGCGCGCCAGGTCGACCAGCCGGTAGGCCTGGCGCTGCGGGGCACGCTTGCCGAGCGGCAGGCCGCCGGAGACGGGGAAGATGGCGCCGAAATCGACGGGTCGCACGCGCACGGTGGCGCCGGCCGCCTTGGCAAGCGCGGTGAAGCGCGCATGGCCCAGGTAGGTCCAGGGGCTCTGGGGTGTGAAGTAGTAGTCGACGCTGCGGGTCACAAGCCTCTCCTCGATGATGTAATCGACGCGATCGGTTTTAACTGAGGCACGGCTTTCGTGCAGGAGGCGGGATTTGGACCAGGTACTCTTGATCACGGGCGGCAGCCGCGGCATCGGTGCCGCCACCGCCCTGCTCGCGGCTCAGCGCGGCTTCGCGGTGGCCGTCAACTATGCCAGCAATTCGCTGGCCGCCGACGAGGTGGTTCGCACCATCCGCGAGCGCGGCGGCCGCGCCATCAGCGTGCAGGCCGACGTGGGCGACGAGGCGCAGGTGAAGGCGATGTTCGACAAGCTCGATGCCAAGTTCGGCCGCCTCGGCGCGCTGGTCAACAACGCCGGCGTTGTCGACGTGCAGGCGCGGGTCGATGGCATGAGCGTCGAGCGGCTCGAGCGCATGTTTCGCGTCAACGTGATCGGCAGCTTTCTCTGCGCGCGCGAGGCGGTGCGCCGCATGAGCACGAAACACGGCGGCAGCGGCGGCGCCATCGTCAACCTCTCCAGCGCCGCGGCGCGCCTGGGCTCGCCCGGCCAGTATGTCGACTATGCGGCCAGCAAGGGCGCGATCGAGAGCTTCACCATCGGCCTGGCCAAGGAGGTCGCGGAGGAAGGCATCCGCGTCAACGCGGTCCGCCCGGGCCTCATCGACACCGAGATCCATGCCTCCGGCGGCATGCCCGATCGCGCCTTCCAGCTCGCTTCCACCGTGCCGATGAAGCGCACCGGCAGTGCGCAGGAGGTGGCCACCGGCATCGTGTGGCTGTTGAGCGAAGAGGCCAGCTACGTCACCGGCACCTTCCTGGACATCACCGGGGGACGCTGAGTGCCCACCCCCGCCATGGACCTGGTCAAGCCGCTCATCACGCTGCTGGCCATCGTCAACCCGCTGGCGATCGTGCCCTTCTTCATCCACTACACGCAGGGCTATACCGAGGCGCAGCGCAAGCGAACGGCCTGGGTGTCGGCCTTCAGCGCTTTCGTGGTGATCGCGATCAGCGCGCTGCTCGGGCTGCAGCTTCTGTCCTTCTTCGGCATCTCGATCGCGAGCTTCCAGGTCGGCGGCGGCATGCTGCTGCTGATCAGCTCGCTCAGCATGCTGAACGCGCAGCCGGCGGAGGCGAAGACCAGCCAGGAGGAAATCCGGGCCACGGAGATCAAGGCCTCGCTGGGCGCATCGATCGCCGTGGTGCCGCTCACCATCCCGCTGCTGACTGGACCGGCCACGATGTCGACCGTCGTGATCTACGCCGACAAGACTCAGCACATCTGGGAGCTCGCGGTGCTGGTGGGCTACGGCATGGTGATCGGCGCGGTGACCGGCGTCATCTTTTCCCTGGCCGACCCGATCGCGCGCGTGCTCGGCAAGACCGGCATCAACGTGATGACCCGCCTCATGGGCCTGATCCTCGCGGCGCTGGCCGTCGAAGTGATGGCCGACGGGCTGTCCACGCTGTTCCCGGCGCTGGCGCGGGCGCACTGAGCGATCAGCGCTTCACCAGCTCGACGATGCGAGGCGTGACGATGCCGTCGTCCAGCTTCAGTTCCGCCGCGGAGATCGGCAGCCGGAAGCGCGGCGGGCCCGCGCTTCCGGGGTTGACGTACCAGACGCCCCCGCGCTCCTCGGCCTTGGGCCGGTGCGAATGGCCGCTCACCACCACGCGCACCCCCTCTGCGGCCGGATCGATCGCCAGCTCGGCGAGATCGTGGATCACATAGAGCCGCAGCCCTTGCAGCTCCACGCGCGCCGTGTCGGGCACGCTGTCGGCCCAGCCATCCCGGTCGTTGTTGCCGCGCACCGCCGTCACCGGCGCAAGCGCCGCCAACTGCTCGAGGATGCGCGGATCCCCGATGTCGCCGCCGTGCACGATGTGCTCGCAGCCCCGCAGGAAGGCCAGCGCCTCGGGCCGCAGCAGCCCGTGCGTGTCGGAGATCAGGCCGATGCGGTACATGGCCGGCCTGCCTCAGCGCAGTTGCTCGACCCAAGCTACGAGCTCGGCCACCGCGGCATCGCTCGCCGCCGCCAGGCCCTTGACCCCGCCGGCCGCGTCGGCGCTCGGCGCCGGCCGCTGCACTGCAAAGCTGCGCTGCGCCAGCACGCGGTCGCCGCCGCTGCCGCCGCGGATCAGCGTGGCGCGCAGCCGCACCAGGCCCACGCTCGTGGCGGGCGACTCGAAGTAGTGGCTGAATTCGTCGAGCGAGACCCGCAGCGTGTCCGGCACCCGCCCCTCGGCCCGTGAGAGCGTTGCGCTTTCCTCCGGGCCCAGCACGGTGCGGCGCGCGGCCAACGCGTCGCGCAGCCGCTGGTGCAGCAACTGCGCCGGCGCCAGGCTCCAGCGCGCTTGGCCATAAGGCCGCAGCTCGTTGGCGTCGGCATAGCCCAGGCGGTAGAGCAGCTGGGTGCCTTCGAGGCGCGTGCTGGCGTCGATCTCGGCCAGCGCGATCGGCGGCAGCACCGAAGGGTTCGCCGATGTCGGCGCGGCCACCGCAGCCGCCGCGAGATTGGGCCCGAAGTCGTAGAGCGTCGCGCGGGCAGGCTTGTCGGGCAGCGCGCCACAGCCCGCGACGAGCAGCGCTGCGCCAGCGGCGAGCACGGCAAGGTTCGGAAGGCGCCGGGCGGGCGCAGGCGTGTGCAGGTGTGCGTCGTTCTTCATGTTCGTCACGGTCAGGGGCGCGCGGCCGGGGCGGAGAAGCCGGGCTCGCCCGGCCCCGCCACCACGCCGCCATTGCCGAAGAGCAGCGATTGCGGGTTGTCGTTGATGCTGTCGGCCGTCCGGCCCAGCCGGCGCACGGCGCGCGAGGTGTCGTCGGCCACGCGGTTCACGCGCGGCAGGGTGGCGGCGTTGAAGGAGTCGACCGCCTGCGCCAGCGCCCGGGTGCCCTCGCTCAGGCGCTCGACCGGCCCATCCTTGGCGTTCAGGCGGGTCACCGTGGTGTTCGCGTTGTTGGCCACGCGCGAGACGTCGGAGGCTGCCGTCTTCACCGTGCCCATCGTGTCCTTGGTCCGCTCGATCAGCGGCGGCAACGCCGCCAGCGCCGGGTTGAGCCCGTTCTTGACCGTGTTGTCGAGCGAGCGCGTGAGCTGGTTGGCACTGGCCGTGGCCTGCGCGATGCTCTCCAGCGCGTCGGCGATGCGCTTCTGGTTGGGGTCGCCCAGCAGGACGTTGGCACGCTTGGTCACCTCCTCGATCTGGCCGATGATCGCTTCGCCGCGGTCCTGCAGCTGGGCCAGCACCGAGGGCCTGAGCGGGATGCGCGGCGGGTCGTCGTTGTCGGGCGCCAGCGCCGTCTGCGATTCGCCCTTGTCGTCCAGTGCGATGAAGGCCAGGCCGGTCACGCCCTGGTAGGCCAGGGTGGCATAGCTCGAGGTGGTGAGCGGCACCCGCTGGTCGACCGTGATGCGCACCCGCACATTGCCCCTGACCTTCGGATCGAAGTCGATCGACGTCACCTTGCCGACCGCAATGCCGCGGTAGCGCACCATGGCCTGCGGCTGCAGGCCGCTGACGGCGTCGCGCGTGGACAGCTCGTAGACGTTGCGCACCGTGTTGTCGCGCGTGAGCCAGAGCACCAGCGCGATCAGCGCAGCGACCAGGCCGAGCACGAAGGCACCGGCGGCGATGGCATGGGCCTTGTTTTCCATGGCAGCTACCTTTCAGTGGATGGGACCGCGCCCGCGCCGGTGCGCCCCGCGACGAGCGCCGAGGGCGCGCCTTCGTGCAGGGCCTCCATGGCGCGCTGGCCGCGGCCGCCGAGGAAATACTCGTGGATGAAGGGATGCGGATAGGCGATCACGTCGCGCGCCGTGCCCGCGACGATCACGCGCTGGTCGGCCAGCACGGCAATGCGGGTGCTCAGGTCGAACAGCGTGTCGAGGTCGTGCGTGACCATGACCACCGTGAGCCCCAATTCGCGGTGCAGGCCGCGCAGCAGGTCGCAGAAGCCGTCGGCGCTCTCGGGATCCAGCCCCGCGGTAGGCTCGTCCAGCAGGAGCAGCGGCGGATCCATGATCAGCGCCCGCGCCAGCGCCACCCGCTTGATCATGCCGCCGGAGAGGTCCGACGGGCTCTTGGTGGCGTGCTGCGGCTCGAGGCCGACCATCTGCAGCTTGACGAGTGCGGCATCGCGGATCAGGTCATCCGGCAGCAGCTTGAGCTCGCGCAGCGGGAACGCGATGTTGTCGAGCACGCTGAAGGCCGAGAACAGGGCGCCGTGCTGGAACAGCATGCCGACGTTGGCGGCCCCGGTCGCGCTCAACCGCCCGGGCGGATGACCGAGCACCGAGACCTCGCCCTTGTCGGGATGCTCCAGGCCGAGGATCTGGCGCAGCAGCACGGTCTTGCCGGTCCCCGAGCCGCCCACCAGCGACAGCACCTCGCCGCGGTAGATCGTCAGGTCGAGGTCGCGGTGCACCACCTGGTCGCCGTCCGGCGACTCGAAGACAGTCCAGAGCTTGCGGATCTCGACGACCGCGGGTGTTTCGCCGGCGTTGTTCCCGTTGCTCATGCCCTGAACCCCACGCCCTTGAACAGCACCGCGAACAGCGCATCGACCAGGATCACGACGGTGATCGAGGCCACGACGGAAGATGTGGTGCCGCGGCCCAGGCTCTCGGTGTTGGGCTTGACCTTCATGCCGAAGTAGCAGGCGATCAGCGCGATCATCACGCCGAAAACAGCCGACTTGCCCATCGCCAGCCACAGGTTGGTCAGCGGCACCGCGCGCGGCAGCGCCGTCATGAAATAGGCCGGCCCGATGTCCAGCGTGAGATCGGCCGCGATCATGCCCCCGAACAGCGCCGCCATCGAGGTCCACATGCTGATCAGCGGCATCGCGATGGCGAGCGCCAGCACCCGCGGCATGACCAGGCGAAAGCCGTGCGGGATCCCCATCACGCGCATCGCGTCGAGTTCCTCGGTCACGCGCATCACACCGATCTGCGCGGTGATGGCCGAGCCCGAGCGGCCGGCGATCAGCACCGCCGCCAGCACCGGGCCCAGCTCCCGGATCAGCGACAGCCCGAGGATGTTGACGATGAAGGCCTCGCCCCCGTACTGGCGCAGCTGCTGCGAGGTCAGGTAGGCCAGCACCACGCCGATCAGCAGGCCCACCAGCGCGGTGATCGGCAGCGCGGTGGCGCCGAAGTGGTAGAGGTGGCCCGAGAAATCGCGCCAGGGCGCGCGGTGCGGTGCGCGCAGGAGCTTGCCGATGTCGAGGGTGAGCTGCCCGATCAGGCGCAGGAAGTCGCGCGCGACGAACAGGGTGCGGGGGCCGATGTGGGCGAAGTCGCGCAGGCGCTCGGCCAGGGTCTTGCCCGGCTCGGCCGGCGCGCGGCAGGTGTACTGCGCGACCTGGTCGAGCACCGCCTTGTGCTGCGGCTCCATCTCCAGCCGCGCCGGCCATTGGTGCTGCCAGTGGTTCCACAACAGCTGGGCGCCGATGTGGTCGAGCTGATCGATGGGGCGCAGGTCCCAGGCCCGGCCGTCCTGCGCGGGCGTGCCCTTGAGGCTCTTCTCGAGCGCTTCCCAGCTGGTCCGGGAGGACATCGCCAGCGCGGTCCAGCAGCCGCTGGCGACCGCCCAGCGGGCGCCAGCCTCCTCGCGCTGCTCGACGCGGGGACGCACGCTATCGGCGTCTTGCGCGGCGGCGGTCGGCAGCGGGACAGTCGACATGGAGGGTGGGCGCTTCTGCAGAACGGAGATCGCGACATCGTAACCGCCGCACTTGACAGCTCCCCACCCTTTCGCCGCGCCCGGGCGTAGGCAGTCGCGCAATGCCCGGGCCTTTGACACAATGCCGATCCGGCCCGCGGCCCGCAGCGGGCAAGCCGGACCACAACGACAACGACAACGACAACGACAACGAGATCGAGATCGAGACAGGCCCAGGCATGAGCGACGACACCACCTTCGACTACATCATCGTCGGCGCCGGCACCGCCGGGGCCCTGATGGCCAACCGCCTGAGCGCCGACAGGAACCGCCGCGTGCTGCTGATCGAGGCCGGCCGCAAGGACGACTACCACTGGATCCACATCCCGGTGGGCTACCTCTACTGCATCGGCAACCCGCGCACCGACTGGCTCTACACGACCGAGCCGGACGCCGGCCTCAACGGCCGCACGCTGCGCTATCCGCGTGGCAAGACGCTGGGCGGCTCCTCCTCCATCAACGGCATGATCTACATGCGCGGCCAGTCACGCGACTACGACCAATGGGCGCAGATCACCGGCGACGACGCCTGGCGCTGGGACCAGGTGCTGCCCGCCTTCAAGCAGCACGAGGACTACTACCTGGGCCCCGACGAGATGCACGGCGTCGGCGGCGAGTGGCGGGTCGAGCGCCAGCGCCTGCGCTGGGACATCCTGGACGCCTTCGCCGAGGCCGCGCAGCAGGCCGGCATCCCGCATTCGACCGACTTCAACCGCGGCAACAACGAAGGCGTGGGCTATTTCCAGGTCAACCAGAAGAACGGCTGGCGCTGGAACACCGCCAAGGCCTTCCTGCGGCCCACCTGCTACGGCCGCCCCAATTTCGAGCTGTGGACCGGTGCGCAGGTCTCCCGCCTGCTGCTCGATACCGCAGCCGACGGCCGGCGGCATTGCAGCGGCGTGCAGGTCTGGGACGGCCACGAGATGGTCTTGGCCCACGCGACGCGCGAGGTGATCCTGTGCGCCGGCAGCATCGGCTCGCCCCAGCTCCTGCAGCTCTCGGGCATCGGGCCGGCCGAGCTGCTGCGCCGGCATGGCATCGAAGTCGCGCTCGACGCGCCGGGCGTCGGCGCCAACCTGCAGGACCATCTGCAGATCCGCGCGGTCTACAAGGTCAAGGACGCCGCCACGCTCAATGTGCTGGCTTCCTCCTACTACGGCAAGGCGAAGATCGGCTTCGAGTACCTGATGAAGCGCAGCGGTCCGATGAGCATGGCCCCCTCGCAGCTCGGCGCCTTCACCCGCAGCGGGCCCGAACACGCATGGCCGAACCTCGAATACCACGTGCAGCCGCTCTCGCTCGATGCATTCGGCGAGCCGCTGCACAGCTTCCCTGCCTTCACCGCGAGCGTGTGCAACCTGAACCCGACCAGCCGCGGCACGGTGCAGATCAAGAGCCATCGCTTCTCGGATGCGCCGGCGATCGCCCCCTGCTACCTGAGCACCGAGGAAGACCGCAAGGTGGCCGCCGACTCGCTGCGGGTGACGCGCCGCATCGTGGCGCAGCCCGCGCTGGCGAAGTACCGCCCGGAGGAATGGAGGCCCGGCCCCGAGTACCAGAGCGACGAGGAACTGGCCCGGCTGGCCGGCGACATCGCGACCACCATCTTCCATCCGGTGGGCACCACGCGGATGGGTGCCGACGGCGATCCGATGGCCGTGCTGGATTCGCGGCTGCGGGTGCGCGGCATTGCGGGCCTGCGGGTGGTCGATGCCGGCGCGATGCCCACGATCACCAGCGGCAACACCAACAGCCCCACGCTGATGATCGCGGAGAAGGCCGCCAGCTGGATTCGCGAGACGGATGGCAGCTGAGTGCCCCGGGTGGCGCTTCTTGTTTCGAGTTGTTGCGCAGTGGCGGGTAATCCCCGATGCACTGGCACGGTGCGTCCGCCTAAAGTCTCGCCACTCGCAAACGGGCCTGCCCGCAGCGCGGGGGACCGAGGAGACAACTAGGAGAAGAACTAGAACAGGCTTCAGACAAGGCATCCGCACGAGATGCCGGCTTTTTGACAAGGCGCCGCTGGTCGGCGCCTTTTTCTTTTGCGATCGATCAACGCCGGTTCGGCATCGGCCGCGCGCCCGCACCAACAAGCGAGCAGAGCGCCTCCATCTGGGGCCGCCGCCGAAAGGAGAATGTTCAGGGCGCCGTTGCTGCGCCGCTGACGATAGGCCAGGGCATCTCGCTCGCCACCCGCGGCTTGCCCAACGGCGCGGCGGCCTTGCCAGCCTGCACCGCCGCCAGGTCCTGCTCATTGGGGTACTGGTCGGCCAGCCAGTAGTCGAACACGCGGCGCACGATGGGCGCCGCCGCCGCGGCGCCGAAGCCGGCGTTCTCCACGATGATCGCGACCGCGATCTTCGGCGCTTCGGCCGGGGCGAAGGCCGCGAACAGCGAGTGGTCGCGCTGGTGCTCCTCCAGCGCCTTGGCGTTGTACTTCGTGTTCTGGCCCCATGCCACCGCCTGTGCGGTGCCGGTCTTGCCGGCCGAGCTGTAGGGCGCGCCGGCGAAGACGCGCGTGCCGGTGCCGCCCTTGTTCACCGCCACCAGCGCGTTGCGCACCACGTCCACATGCTTGGGCTGGTAGCCGAGGTTCTCGCCGGGCGGCTGCGGGAGTTCGGTGACCTCACCGGTGACCGTGTCCTTGATGGCCTTCACCACGTGCGGGCGGTGCCTGATGCCGCCGTTGGCCAGCGTGGCCTGGGCCACCGCGAGCTGCAGCATGGTGAAGCTGTTGTAGCCCTGGCCGATGCCCAGCGAGACGGTCTCGCCCGGGTACCACTTCTTCATCTCGGGACGCTTGTAGGCCTCGCGCTTCCAGCTGGTGCTGGGCAGCAGGCCGCGCACCTCGCCCTGCAGGTCGATGCCGGTGATCTGGCCGAAGCCCAGCGGCTTCATGAAGTCGTGGATGGCGTCCACGCCCATCTCGACGGCGAGCGAATAGAAGTAGGTGTTGCTCGACATCTGGATGGCGCGGTGCATGTCCACGCCGCCCAACCCGCCCTCGTGGCTTCGAAAGGTGTGGCCGCCGAAGGTGTAGAAGCCAGGATCGCTGACCACCACGTTGGGTGCACGCTTGTTGAGCTGCAGCGCGGCCATCGCCATGAAAGGCTTGTAGGTGGAGCCCGGTGGATAGGTGCCGCGCAGCGCCCGGTTCAGCAGCGGCTTGTCGATCGACTCGTTGAGCGCCTGCCAGCTCTCGCTGTCGATGCCCTCGACGAACAGGTTCGGGTCGAAGGTGGGCTTGGAGACGAAGGCCAGGACCTCGCCGTTGCTGGGGTCGATCGCCACCAGGGCGCCGCGGCGCTCGCCGAACATGTCCTCCACCAGCTTCTGGAGCTTGATGTCCAGCGAGAGCTGGACCGTGTTGCCGGGCGTCGCCGGATGGCTGCCCAGGCGGCGCACCGCGCGGCCGCCGGCCGAGGTTTCCATCTGCTCGACACCGGTCTGGCCGTGCAGCGTCTTTTCGTAGCTCTGCTCGATGCCCAGCTTGCCGATGTAGTCGGTGCCCTTGTAATTGGCCTGGTCTTCCTCGCTCCACTCCTCCATCGCCGCCTTCTCGCGCTGGTTGATGCGGCCGATGTAGCCGAGCACGTGGGCGGCGAGCTCGCCGTTGGGATAGTTGCGGAACAGCCGCGCCTTGATCTCGACGCCCGGAAAGCGATAGCGCTGGGCCGCGAAGCGGGCGACTTCCTCGTCGCTCAGGCGGGTGCGGATCGGGATCGAGTCGAAGCTGCGCGAGTCTTCGCGCAGGCGCTTGAAACGGCGGCGGTCGCGGTGCGAGACCTCCACCACCTCGCCCAGGCTGTCGATGGTCTCCTCCAGGCTGTCGACCTTGGAAGGCGTGATCTCCAGCGTGTACGCCGAGTAGTTGGAGGCCAGCACGATGCCGTTGCGGTCGAGGATGAGGCCGCGGTTCGGCACCACCGGCACCACCGCCGTGCGGTTGCTCTCGGCCTGCTCCGCCAGGTCGTCGTGGCGCACCACCTGCAGGAAGAAGAGCCGCGCGCACAGCAGCCCGAAAGCCACCAGCACGACCAGGCCGATCACCAGCACGCGACGCCTGAAGCGTGCGAGATCGGCGGCGACGTTGCGCAGTTCGGTCATGGCGCGCGAAGCCTACGCTGCCGGCGGCCGCGGGGCAAGACGGCCTCGGGGTCTGTTACAGCGGCCGGTTGGCATCGGGTTCGGGGGCGCGGCGTTGCGGCGCCAGCAGCAGCAGGGTCACGAAAGGCCACAGGGCCGCCTCCACGGCAGGCGCGATCAGGAAGCCCCAGCCCGGGAAGATCCCGCCGCCGAGCATGCGGATCGCCACCTCGATCAAATGCGAGATGGCGAACAGCGGCAGCACCTGCAGCGCCTGCGAGAGCAGCGGATACCAGAGCAGCCGCCGGTGGACCATGATCGCGAAGAAGCCCAGCGTGGTGTACGACAGCGCATGCTGGCCCAGGAGTGCGGTCTGGTGCACGTCCATCAGCAGCCCGAACACGAAGGCCGCGCCGATGCCGATGCGTGCCGGCTGGTGCACGCTCCAGAACACGATAGCCAGCGCCAGCAGGTCGGGCAGCCAGGCGGCGCGGCCGATCGGCACCATGTTGATCAGCAGTGCCACGATCAGGCTGGTCCAGATGAACAAGGGGTTGACCGGCAGCAGCAGCTGCTGATGGCCGGGACGCATGATCATGGGGTGCGGCCCTCCTTCTTCTCTGCCTTGCCGGCCCTGTCCGCCTTGGAGCCGGCCCGGTCGGTCTTCTTCTTCGCCGCTGGACTGGCGTCGGCGGCTGCCGGGGGCGCCGGCTTGGGCATCTGGTTGCCCGTGGGCGACAGCACCAGCACGTAGCGCGCGGCCGCCACATGGGCCATGGGCAGGCAGTGGATGCGGGCGAAGGCGGAATCGGCCCGGCGATCGATGCGGTCGATCTTCGCGACCGGCAGGCCCGGCGGGTAGACGCCGTCGACCCCGCTGGTGGTGAGCAGGTCGCCCTCCTGCACATCGGCGTTGGCGGCCGTGAAGCGCAACTCCAGTCCGCCGCCATGGGCGCTGGCATCGCCGAAGGCCACGCTGCGTGCACCGGTGCGCACGTTCTGCACCGGGATCGACAGGTCGCGGTCGATCACGAGCGTGATCTCGCTGGTGAAGGGCTGGACCTGCGTGACCTGCCCCACCACGCCGTGCTCGTCGATCACCGGCGAGCCGGCCGCGATGCCGTTGGCCAGGCCCTGGTCGATCACCAGCTTGCGGGTGTAGGGGTCGGCCGCGTCGTAGAGCACCTCGGCGGCGCGGCCCGGCGTCTGCGTGGTCTGGCGCAACTCGAGCAGCGAACGCAGCCGGGCGTTTTCCTGCGCCAGGGTGTCGGCCTGGCCGGCGCGTTCGGACTGCAGTGCCAGCGCCTTGCGCGCATCGGCCTCCCTGGCCTGCGCGGTCTGGAGGTCTTCCAGGTAGCGGCCGCCGCCAACCGCCAGCTGCACCGGCTTCAGGGCGAGCCACTGCACCGGATAGAGGACCGCGCCGATGGCCGCGCGCAGCGGCTGGACGATGTTGAAGCGGGCGTCGGCCACCATCAGGAACAGCGCCAGCGCGCTGAAGAAGATCAGCTTGCTGAGTGCCGACGGGCCCTGGTTGAACAGGGGCGGCGCGGTACGGTCAAGGGTGCCGAGCGGCATGCTGCTTTATGCCACGAGCAGGACTGTTCAGGGGGCGCCGCGGGGCCGGCGTGCCGGACCGCAGGCGCCGCCCCCGGTCGGGGGTGGGAGCGCAACACGAAGTGCGCGCGACCTGGGGGCGAGCAACATTTATTCGCTGGTGAAGATGCTGCCCAGGCGGTCCATGCGCTCGAGGGCGATGCCGCAGCCGCGCACCACGCAGGTCAAGGGGTCTTCGGCCACCAGGACCGGCAGGCCGGTTTCCTCGGCCAGCAGGCGATCCAGGTCGCGCAGCAAGGCGCCGCCGCCGGTCAGCATCATGCCGCGCTCGGCGATGTCGGCGCCCAGCTCGGGCGGGGTCTGCTCCAGGGCATTCTTGACGGCCGAGACGATGTTGTTGAGCGGATCGGTCAGCGCCTCCAGCACCTCGTTGCTGCTGATGGTGAAGCTGCGCGGCACGCCCTCGCTGAGGTTGCGGCCCTTGACTTCCATCTCCTTGACTTCGGAGCCGGGGAAGGCCGAGCCGATGCTCTTCTTGATGACCTCGGCCGTCGGCTCGCCGATCAGCATGCCGTAGTTGCGGCGGATGTAGTTGATGATGGCCTCGTCGAAGCGGTCGCCGCCGACGCGCACGCTGCCCTTGTAGACCATGCCGCCCAGCGAGATCACCCCCACCTCGGTGGTGCCGCCGCCGATGTCCACCACCATCGAGCCGCTGGCTTCCGACACCGGCAGGCCGGCGCCGATCGCAGCGGCCATGGGTTCTTCGATCAGGTAGACGGAGGTGGCGCCCGCCGCCTCGGCCGCATCCTTGATGGCGCGGCGCTCGACCTGGGTCGAGCCGCAGGGCACGCAGATGATGATGCGCGGGCTGGGCGTGAGCAGCGATCGCGGGTGCACCATCTTGATGAACTGCTTGATCATCTGCTCGGTGATCACGAAATCGGCGATCACGCCGTCCTTCATGGGACGGATGGCCTCGATGTTCCCTGGCACCTTGCCGAGCATGGCCTTGGCTTCGCGGCCCACCGCCTGGATCACCTTCTTGCCGTGCGGCCCGCCCTCGTGGCGGATGGCAACGACCGACGGCTCATCGAGCACGATGCCCTTGTTCCGGGCAAAGATCAAAGTGTTGGCGGTGCCGAGGTCGATCGCGAGGTCGGTCGAGAAGTACCGACGGAAAGCTCCGAACATTCTGGAATCCTCTGGAGCACGGCATGCGCGTCGGCATGTCGTCGCCCTCTTGCTGGGTCGTTTTTGGACGGGATGGATGGACGTTTTTGCAGCAAATGCCGGCGCGTTCGCGGGGGTTGCGGCAAAGGCGGGATAATACCCGAATCCCCCCCGCATCCCGCTCCCGGCGCACCCTCCCAAGGTGCAAAGTACGACGTTTGACCGCTCCGGGGGCTCTGCCCTTTCTCGTTGTTTCCGATGTCCCTCACTTCTTCAGATATCGCGCGCATCGCATCGCTCGCCCGATTGGAGCTCGCGCCCGACGAGAGCGAACGCATGCTCGGCCAGATCAACGGCTTCTTCGAACTCGTGGAGCGCATGCGCGCCGTCGACACCACCGGCCTCGAGCCGCTGTCCCATCCGGTGGCGGCCGTTCAGGACGTGACGCTGCGCCTGGCGGAGGACGTGGCCAGCGAGCCGAACCAGCGCGAGCTCAACCAGCGCAGCGCGCCCGCAGTCGAGAACGGGCTGTTCCTGGTCCCGAAGGTGATCGAATGAGCGGAGAACTCCACCAGATGGGCGCGGCCGAGCTCGCCCGCGCCCTGCGCGAGCGCAAGGTCTCGGCCGTGGAAGCCGCCCAGCACCAGCTGGCCCGCATCCGCCAGCACCAGGACCTTGGCGCCTTCGTGGCCCTGGACGAGGGCCTCGCCCTGTCGCAGGCCCGTTCCGCCGATGCGCAACTGGCGGCCGGCAGCGCGCGGCCCCTGACCGGCGTGCCGATCGCGCACAAGGACATCTTCGTCACCGCCGACCTGCCGACGACCGCCGGCTCGCGCATGCTGGCCGGGTACCGCTCGCCCTTCGATGCGACCGTCGTGCGCAAGCTGGCCGAAGCCGGCGCCGTCACCCTGGGTAAGCTGAGCTGCGACGAGTTCGCCATGGGTTCGTCCAACGAGAACGTGGCCGTGCCGGCCATGGGCTTCGAGCACGCGGTCCCGGTGCGCAACCCCTGGGACCGCGCGCGCATTCCCGGCGGCTCCTCCGGCGGCAGCGCCGTCGCGGTGGCCGCGCGCCTGGTGCCGGCTGCCACCGGCACCGACACCGGCGGCTCGATCCGGCAGCCGGCCTCCTTCTGCGGCGTGACCGGCATCAAGCCCACCTACGGACGCGCCTCGCGCTACGGCATGGTGGCCTTCGCCTCCAGCCTGGACCAGGCCGGCCCCTTCGCCCGCTCGGCCGAGGACTGCGCCCTGATGCTGTCCGCCATCTGCGGACCGGATCCGGAGCGCGACTCGACTTCGCTCGACACCCCGGCCGAGGATTTCACCCGCGGCCTGGGCGATTCGCTCGAGGGCCTGCGCATCGGCGTGCCGCGCGAGTTCCTGGGCGACGGCGTGGCCCCCGGCGTGCGCGCCGCCGTCGAGTCGGCGCTGGCCGAGTACGAGAAGCTGGGCGCGAAGCGGGTCGAGGTCACGCTGCCGCGCACCGAGCTTTCGATCCCGGTCTACTACATCATCGCGGCGGCCGAGGCGAGCTCGAACCTGAGCCGCTTCGACGGCGTGAAGTTCGGCCATCGCGCCGAGAACTACCGGGATCTGGCCGACATGTACGCCAGGACGCGCGAGGAAGGCTTCGGCGACGAGGTCAAGCGCCGCATCATGATCGGCACCTACGTGCTCTCGCACGGCTACTACGACGCCTACTACCTGCAGGCGCAGAAGGTGCGCCGCATGATTGCCGACGACTTCCAGCAGGCCTTCGCGCAGTGCGACCTGATCGCCGGCCCGGCCGCGCCCACGGTCGCCTGGAAACTGGGCGAGCATGGCGACGATCCGGTGGCCGACTACCTCGCCGACATCTTCACGCTGCCCGGTTCGCTGGCGGGGCTGCCCGGCATGAGCGTGCCGGCCGGTTTCGACGGCGGCATGCCAGTGGGCCTGCAGCTCATCGGCAACTACTTCGGCGAAGCGAAGCTGCTGAACGCCGCGCACCGCTTCCAGCAGGCCACCGACTGGCACCAGCGCACGCCGGAGGGCTTTTGACATGAACTCCTTCGAACAGATGCAGGAAGGCCGCCCTACCGGCCCGCTGGTGCAGGGCTACGAGGTCATCATCGGCTTCGAGACCCATGCCCAGCTCTCGACCGCAAGCAAGATCTTCAGCCGCGCCTCCACGGCCTTCGGCGCCGAGCCCAACACGCAGGCCTGCGCCGTCGACCTGGCCCTGCCCGGCACGCTGCCGGTGATGAACAAGGGCGCGGTCGAGCGCGCCATCCAGCTCGGGCTGGCGCTCGGCTCGCAGATCGCGCCGCGCAGCGTGTTCGCGCGCAAGAACTACTTCTACCCCGACCTGCCCAAGGGCTACCAGATCAGCCAGTACGAGATCCCGGTCGTGCAGGGCGGCTCGGTGAGCTTCTTTCTCGGCGACGAGAAGAAGACCGTGCGCCTGGTGCGCGCCCACCTGGAGGAAGACGCGGGCAAGTCGCTGCACGAGGACTTCGTCGGCCAGTCGGGCATCGACCTGAACCGCGCCGGCACGCCGCTGCTGGAGATCGTGACCGAGCCCGACATGCGCTCCACCGCCGAGGCCGTTGCCTACGCGCGTGAGCTGCACAAGATCGTGACCTGGATCGGCATCTGCGACGGCAACATGCAGGAAGGCAGCTTCCGCTGCGACGCCAACGTCTCGGTGCGGCGGCCCGGCGCGCCGCTGGGCACGCGGCGCGAGATCAAGAACCTCAACAGCTTCAAGTTCATGCAGCAGGCGATCGACTACGAGATCCGCTGGCAGATCGGCGAGCTGGAGGACGGCCGCGCCATCCAGCAGGCCACCGTGCTGTTCGACCCCGAGACCGGCGAGACCCGCGCCATGCGCACCAAGGAAGACGCGGCCGACTACCGCTACTTCCCCGACCCCGACCTGCCGCCGCTGGCGATCGCACCCGAGTGGATCGAGCGCGTGCGCGCCGAGATGCCCGAGTTGCCGCGTGCCATGGCCGAACGCTACGTCCGTGAGCACGGACTGTCGGACTACGACGCCGCGCAGCTCACCCAGAGCCCGGCCCTGGCCCGCTACTTCGACGAGGCCGTGCGCGCGGGCGCCGCGCCCAAGCTCGCGAGCAACTGGATCACCGGCGAGATCGCGCGCCGGCTGAACCTGCAGGACATCGACATTGCCCAGGCCCCCGTCACCGCCACCCAGCTCGCCGCGCTGATCGGGCGCATCGGCGACGGCACCGTGTCGAACAACGCCGCACGCCAGGTCTTCGACGCGCTGTGGACCGGCGAGGGCCAGGAGGTCGACGCCATCATCGACGCCAAGGGCCTGAAGCAGATGAGCGACACCGGCGCGCTCGAGAAGATCGTCGACACCGTGCTGGCCGCCAACCCGAAGAACATCGACGAATACCGCGCCGGCAAGGACAAGGCCTTCAACGCGCTGGTCGGCCAGGTCATGAAGGCCAGCCAGGGCAAGGCCAACCCGGCGCAGGTCAATGCGCTGCTGAAGGCGAAGCTGGGATAGGGGTCGTCAGCGCGTGGTGACGGCCGGCGCGGTGCCGGCCCACAGCGGCCGCAGGCGCGCGCGCTCCTCGTCGAAGCGCGCGTTCACGCGCTTCTTCTCGTCGTCCTGGTCGGCAATGAAGCGGTTCTGCACCGTCATGCTCTTGGTGTTGTCGTCCACCTTCCGCCGCAGCGAGTCGGGCGCCTTGCTCACATCCCTGGCGTAGAACTCGAGTTCGTCGTCAATCTTGCGGCGCTCCTCGGCCAGCTCGCTCAGGCGCTTGCGCGCAGCGGTGATCACCGCATCGATCTGGACCAGCGCCTCGGCGCGCTCGCGATCGTGCGCCGCGGGGTTGGGGTAGCGGATCAGCAGTGCGCGCTCGCGCCGTCGTTCCTCGAGCAGGCGCGCGGCCTGCAGCTGCGCCTGGCGCTCGCGCTCCTCGCGCTCGGCCTGCTCGCGCGCCGTGTAGGTGGGTTCGAGCTTGCGCCGCACGCCACCGCTGGGGCTGAGCTCGCGCTGCTCGCGGTCGGCGCAATCGGGGATCGGCCGGTCGGCCGTGATGGTGCGGCCGCGGGCGTCGGTGCAGGTATAGATGCCGGGGCCGGCGGCGGTCTGCTGCGCGTGGACCACGCCCACTGCGGCCAGCGGCAGCAGCGCCAGCAATCCGATGCGTATGTACTGCGTGGGCGCCAACATCGATCCTTCAAGCGGTTGAGGTCAACCCGCGCCGTAGCGGGCCCGATAGTCCAGCACTCCCTGCCGGTGGGCGCTCAGCTCGTCGTCCGCGCGCCCTGACAGATACTGTAACAAGTCGTCAAGCGTGGCGATCGCCACCACCTGCATTCCGAGCTGCTGGCGGACATATTGCACGGCGCTGTGGTCGACGTCGACACCGTTCTCGGTCGCCTTCTCCTGGCGATCCAGCGCGATGGCCACCGCATGCGGCGTGGCGCCCGCACTGCGGATGGCGGCGATCGACTCACGCACTGCGGTGCCGGCTGACATCACGTCGTCGACGATCAGCACCCGGCCGGACAGCGGCGCACCGACCAGCGTGCCGCCCTCGCCGTGGTCCTTGGCTTCCTTGCGGTTATAGGCAAAGGGCACGTTGCGCCCGCGCCGGGCCAGCTCGGCCGCGACCGTTGCGCCCAGCGGGATGCCCTTGTACGCGGGGCCGAAGATCATGTCGAATTCGAGCCCGCTGGCGATCAGGCGGTCTGCATAGAATGCCGCCAGCCGCGCGAGCTTGGCGCCGTCGTCGAACAGCCCTGCGTTGAAGAAGTAGGGGCTCATCCGGCCGGCCTTGGTCTTGAACTGACCGAAGCGCAGCACCCCGGATTCGAGCGCGAATTGCACGAAAGCCTGGGCCAGCGCGCCTTCTTCTCCTGTCATTGCCATCTCTTCAGCCATCGGGAACGTCCTCGTGTTCAAACTCACCAGCCTCAACCTCAATGGCCTGCGCTCGGCCGCGACCAAGGGCGTCGCCGACTGGGTGGCCGAACTGGCGCCGGATTGTATTTGCATGCAGGAAATCCGCGTCCAGGCGAGCGACATCGAGGGCCGCTTCGAGGCCATGGCCGGCCTCAAGGGCTACTTCCATTTTGCGGAGAAGAAGGGCTACGCGGGCACTGCGATCTACACCAGGCACGAGCCCGGCGACGTCGTGACGGGCTGGGGCGACAGGGAGTTCGACGCCGAGGGACGCTACCTCGAGCTGCGCTTCGACACGCCGCAGCGCAAGTTCTCGGTGATCAGCTGCTATTTCCCGAGCGGCTCCTCGGGCGAGGAGCGACAGGCGGCGAAGTACCGCTTCCTCAAGGGCTTCTTCCCGCATCTCATCGCCCTGAAGCGCGAGCGGGAGTTCGTGCTGTGCGGCGACATCAACATCGCGCACAAGGAGATCGACCTCAAGAACTGGCGCGGCAACCAGAAGAACAGCGGCTTCCTGCCCGAGGAGCGGGCCTGGATGACGAGGCTGCTCGACGAGGGCGCCGAGGGCGCGGGCCTGGTCGACGTCTACCGCATGCTCAAGCCCGACACCACCGAAGAGGCCTACACCTGGTGGAGCAACCGCGGCCAGGCCTACGCGAAGAACGTGGGCTGGCGGCTGGACTATCACCTGGCCACCCCGGCCATCGCCAGGCTCGCGCGCAACGAGCAGATCTTCAAGACCATCAAGTTCAGCGACCACGCGCCGATCACGGTCGACTACGACTTCACGCTCTGACTGCGAGGCGAGCTATCGCGACAGGGCCGGCAATGCCTTGGCCAAGGTCTTGCAGAAGGCCTGCATGGCCTCCGTCTCCTGCACCCCGCGCTTGGTGATGCGATAGAAGTCCAGCTCGACCTTCGGCTTGACCAGCAGGTCGGTGCGCACCCTGTGGCGCCGGCAGGCCGCGAGTGCGAAGGTCGGCATCACGGCGCTGCCGAAGCCCGCCTCGACCATCGAGATCAGGGTGCCGAAGAAGTTGAAGGCCGGGCGGCTCGGATCGGCCTGGCCGATGCTTGCCAGGTGGCCGTCGATGAGCTTCTGGATCGGGTTGCCCGGGGGCAGGCCCAGCAGTTGCACGCCGCGCAGCGAAGACCACGGGGCGCTGCCGATGAGCGTCGTCTGATCGTCCTCGGCCGGTGTCACGCGCATCAGCTGGAAACGTCCGACCGGCGTGCGATCCAGCCCCGGCGCGGCCTTGAAGAAGAAGCCCAGGCCCATGTCGGCCTCGCCCTCGACCACCATCGCCTCCACGGTGCGCAGATCGGCATCGAAGAGCCTGAGCCGGATGCGCGGATGGCTTTCGCGGAAGCGGGCGAAGACCTGCGGCAGCAGGTTCGAGGACACCAGCGGGGTGGCCGCGACACGCAGCGTCTGCCGAGCCTCGTCGCCCTCGGCGCCCAGGCGGCCCGTCACTTCGTCGAGCTCGCCCAGCACGCGCTCGACCACCGGCAGCAGGCGCCGCCCCGCTGCCGTCAGGCCGACCATGCGCGTGGTGCGATCGAACAGGCGCACGCCGAGTTGGCGCTCCATCTCGCGCACCAGCGTGCTGAGGCCCGCCTGCGTCATGTGGGCCTGCTCGGCCGCTCGGGTGAAGTTGCCGATCCGCGCCACGTGCAGGAAGGCGCGCATCTGGCGCATGGAAAGATTCATACCTGTTCATGATAAATCCATACAACATCTAAATTTCACCGATGAACGCCGGGCCTGTCTAATCCTGCTATCCCCATTGCGAAGAGATCCGGAGACATGAACGAGACTCAAGTGATCGTGCTGGGCGCCGGCATCGGCGGCCTGACCTTGGCACTGAGCCTGCACCAGGCCGGCATCCCCTGCCGCATCCATGAAGCCGTGCCGGAGCTGAAGCCCCTGGGCGTCGGCATCAACCTGCTGCCGCATGCGGCCCGCGAGCTCGGCGAACTCGGGCTGCTGCCAGCGCTGGATGCCGTGGGCGTGCGCACGCAGGAGGCGGTGTTCTTCAATTCCCATGGCCAGCTTGTGTTCCGCGAAGCCGCCGGGACAGCGGCGGGCTACGACTGGCCCCAGTACTCCATCCACCGCGGCGACCTGCATACCGTGCTTCTGAATGCGGTGCGCGAACGCCTCGGAGCGGACAGCGTGGTCTGCGGGCACCGATGCGCTGGCGTCGAGCAGGACGAGCACGGCGTCACCGCCCGCTTCACCGCGCCCGATGGCACCGCGCTGCCTCCCGTGCGCGCCGCGCTCGCGGTGGGCTGCGACGGCATCCACTCGGTGTTGCGCAAGCAGCTCTATCCGAACGAGGGCGCGCCGCGCTATTCCGGCGTCAACATGTGGCGCGGGACCGCGAAGCACAAGCCCTTCCTGTCGGGCGCGAGCATGGTGCGCGCGGGCTGGCTGGACGAAGGCAAGATGGTGATCTACCCGATCCGCAACAACATCGACGCCGAAGGCAACCAGCTGATCAACTGGGTGGCCGAGATCCACGCGCCCCAGCCCGCGCTGCAGGACTGGAGCCGTCCGGGCCGGCTGGACGACTTCATGCCCGCCTTCGAGGACTGGCATTTCGACTGGCTGGACGTGCCGGCGCTGATCCGTTCTTCGGACGCGATCCTCGAATACCCGATGGTCGACCAGGACCCGCTGCCGCGCTGGACCCATGGCCGCCTCACGCTGCTCGGAGACGCGGCGCACCCGATGGTGCCCCGCGGCTCCAACGGCGCCGGCCAGGCCATCATCGATGCCCGTTACCTCGCGGGCGCACTGAAGCGGCTCGGCGTCGGCACGGAGGCGCTGGAGGACTACGACCGGGTGCGCGTCCAGGCCACGACCAACGTGGTGCTGACCAACCGCAGCAACCCGCCCGACACCATCCTGCGCGAGGTGTTCGAGCGCTCCGGCGGCAAGCGCTTCGAGCGGCTGGAAGACATCGTCAGCACCGCGGAGCTGCAGGCCATCTCTGACAACTACAAGCGCGTCGCCGGCTACGACCCGGCGGCGCTGAAGGCGCGGCCTTCCTACCTCTGAACACAAGACCGACGGAGACGACACCATGCTTCCATTCAAGAAGATCCTCGCCACCCTGCTGCTGGCGGCCGGCGCCGCGGCCGCCCACGCCTGGCCCGACCAGCCGATCACGCTGGTGGTGCCCTACACGCCCGGCACCGGCATCGACCTGATCGCACGCCAGCTGTCGGCCCGCTTGCCGGCCGTGCTGGGCCAACCCGTGGTCGTCGACAACGTGGCCGGCGCCAGCGGCAACATCGGCAGCGAGAAAGTCGCGCGCGCCAAGCCCGACGGCTACACGCTGCTGGTGCAGGTCAATACGCTGGTGATGAACAAGAGCCTCTACAAGTCGCTCGCCTACGACCCGCTGAACGCCTTCACGCCGGTCTCGCTCACCTCCTGGGGCACGCTGCTGCTGGTGACCAACCCGAACGTGCAGAAGACCACCTCGGTGGCGCAGGTGGTGGCCGCGGCCAAGGCCAGTCCCGGCAAGCTCACCTATGCCACGCCGGGCGTGGGCACGCCGCATCACCTGTCGATGGCGCTGCTGCTGCAGAGCACCGGCACGGAGATGCTGCACGTGCCCTACAAGGGCACGGCCGGTGCGGTGACCGACCTGCTCGGCGGACGCATCGACTACATGTTCCTGCCCGTGCACGTGGCGCTGCAGCACATCCAGGCCGGCAAGCTGAAGGCCATCGCGACCGGCAGCGACAGGCGGCTCGCGCCGCTGCCCGAGGTTCCGACCCTGGCCGAGGCCGGCATCAAGGGCGGCAACGTCGACATGTGGTACGGCGTGCTGGCGCCCAAGGGAACGCCCAGCGCGGTGGTGACACGGCTCAACAAGGAGATCGCCGCAGTGTTGAAGCAGCCCGAGGTCGCGACCGCCTTCGAGTCGCAGGGCATGGTGCCGGCGAGCTCGACGCCCGACGAGTTCAAGGCGCTGATGGCCAAGGACGCACAGCGCTGGGCCGGCGTGGTGCAGCGCGGCAACATCACCGCAGAATAAGCGCCCCCAGGCGGGGGTTATCGGCGGCCGGCGGTCCTCGCCATGTGGACCTGGTGCAGCGTGATCTTGCGCACCTCGGCCTGGCTGGTCTCGATGTGGGCGCGCAGCAGCATCGCGGCCTGGTCGCCGCGGTTGGCGCGGATGGCCTTGAGGATCTTGGCGTGCTCCTCGTAGGTGGCTGCAATGCGCGACTGCTGCGTGAAGTCGAGCCGGCGGATGATGCGGATGCGCTCCGTCACGTCGCGGTGCACGCGCGCCATCTCGGCATTGCCGGCGGCGGCGACCAGTGCGCAGTGGAATTCCTCGTCCCATTGCGCGACCTGCACCGTGTCGGCGCTGCGCTGCGCCACGGGCACCAGCCAGATGCCTGCCAGGCTGTCGAGCAGGCTGCGGTCGACCCGATGGTCGCTCTCGCAGAGCCGGTGCACGGCGGTGGTCTCCAGCACCATGCGCAGGTCGTAGAGCTGCTCGAACTGGTCGAAGTCGAAGGGCAGCACGCGCCAGCCGCTGCGAAACAGCACCTCGACATAGCCCTCCTGCTGCAGCCGGAACAGCGCCTGGCGCACTGGCGTGCGCGAGACGCCCAGGCGCTCGCTGATCTCGCTCTCGGTGAAGCGGTCGCCCGGCACCAGGCTGAACTCGGCGACGTCGCGCTTGAGCTGGGCGTAGACCTCGTCGGCGCGGGTGCGGAACGCCGGGTCTTCGGGCGCGGGGCGGGCGGACGGGGGGCGGGTCTTGACGGAGGTGGGCACGGGGAAGATGTTAGGGCCTGTCAACCCATGAATCACCCAATGCGGCGAGCAATTGCCAGCTCGGCGCCGTCCAGCCGACGATCGCGCCCTGGGCGCGGATCATTTCCAGCGCCGCGGCCTTGAACGCGGGGAAGTAGCTCTCGGTGCAGTCTTCCAGCAGCAGGCTGTCGTAGCCGCGGTCGTTGGCCTCGCGCATGCTGGTCTGCACGCAGACCTCGGTGGTGACGCCCATGAAGACCAGGCTGCGGATGCCGCGCTGCTGCAGCAGGGACTGCAGGCCGGTGGCGTAGAAGGCGCCCTTGCCGGGCTTGTCGATCACGATCTCGCCGTCGATCGGCGCGAGGGCGTCGATGATGCGGTTGCCGGGTTCGCCGGCGATCAGGATGCGGCCCATCGGGCCCGGGTCGCCGATGCGCAATGTGGGCTTTCCGCGGTTGCGCTTGGCAGGCGGGCAGTCGGCGAGGTCGGGGCGGTGGGCTTCCCTCGTATGGACCACGAGGCCGCCCCTGCTTCGCCATGCTTGGAGCACCGACTGCGTGGCGGGGACGATGGCCTGGAGCAGCGAGACGTCGTTGCCCAGGGTTTCGCCGAAGCCGCCGGGTTCGATGAAATCGCGTTGCATGTCGATGATGACGAGGGCTGTGCGAGGGAAGTCGAATTCGAAGGTGAAGGGGTTGGCATCGAGCTGCATGCTGGCTTCAGGTATTTCTCCGTCTCCCTTGGGAGAGGGTTGGGATGAGGGCACTCGTTTCGTTTGATTCGTACGTTGCTGTTGTGTTGAGTGCGGAGCCGGGAATTCGCCCCGGCTCCGGCCTCAAGCCAAGCACACGGTACGACTCGACAGCCCGCGTGCCCCCACCCCAACCCTCCCCCGGCAGGGGAGGGAGGAAATCGGGAACCGTCATGCGTGATGCCCTCCACCCATATGCGCCCCCAGCACATGCCGCTCCGCAGACGCAGCAGAGGTCTCGAACACGATCCGCCCCTCGCTCATCACCACGATCCGGTCCGCCATCTCCATCAGCTCATCCAGATCCTCGCTGATCAGCAGCACCGCGCCGCCCCGCGCCCGCACCTGCCGGATGCGACCATGAATCTCGGCCACCGCCGCAAAGTCCAGCCCGAAAACAGGATTGGCCGCGATCAGCACATTGATCTCCCCCGCAAGCTCGCGCGCCAGCACCGCCCGCTGCACGTTGCCGCCCGAGAGGCTGCGGATCGGCGCGCCCTCGCCCCGGGTCTTCACGCCGTACTCGGCGATCCATTCGCGGGCACGGCTGCGCCAGGCCGCGAAGCTCAACACGCCGGCGCGCGCCAGCGGGGGCTGGTCGAAGTCGCGCAGTGCCATGTTTTCCGCGACGCTGAGATCACCCACGCAGGCGTTGCGCAGCGGCTCCTCGGGCAGGCTGCGCACCTTGAGGCGCCGGTTCTCCTCGCGGCGCGCCGCATAAGGCTCGCCCATCACCCGCACCTCCCCGGCCAGCCGCGCGCGCTGGCCGACGAGCGCCTCGACCAGCTCGCGCTGCCCGTTGCCCGAGACGCCAGCCACGCCGAGGATCTCGCCCGCGCGCACCGCGAGGCTCAGGTCGTGCACCGCCAGGGTCCCGCGATCGCCCTGTGCGCGCAGGGCGTCGACCTGCAAGGCCACGCAGGCATCGGCGCGCGCCGCAGGCCGTGCCTCGCCCGATGCCGCGGCAGCCGCGGTTTCGCCTTCGGGCGGCGGCGCCGCGCCTTCGCCCATCATCGAGGCGGCCAGGCGCGCCGGATCGGTGTCGGCGACGCGGCAGTGATGCACCGCCTTGCCTCGACGCAGCACGGTCACGCTATCGGCATAGGCCATCACCTCGCGAAACTTGTGCGTGATGATGAGCACGGTGCACCGCCCGCTCTGCGCGATGGCGCGCACATGGCCCAGCACCTCGTCGGCCTCCTGCGGCGTGAGCACGGAGGTCGGCTCGTCGAGGATCAGCAGGCGCGGCTTCAGGTACAGCTGCTTGAGCAGCTCCAGCTTCTGCTTCTCGCCGGCGGCCAGCTCCGAGGGCCGCAGGTCGAGGTCCAGGCGGAAGGGCGTGGTCGCCAGAAAGGCCTCGAGCTCGGCGCGCTTGCGCTTCCAGTCGATCACCGCCGGCGTCCGGCCGCCGGCCAGCAGCAGGTTCTCGGCCACGGTCATGCCGGGGGCCAGCGTGAAATGCTGGTAGACCATGCCGATGCCGAGGGCCCGCGCCACCACGGGATTGGCGATCTCCTGCTCGCGCCCGTCGATCAGGATGCTGCCCTCCTCCGCGCGCTGGTAGCCGGCCACGCACTTGACGAGCGTGCTCTTGCCCGCGCCGTTTTCGCCGAGCAGCGCGTGCACGCTGCCGGGCTCGACGCACATGCTCACGCTGTCCATGGCGGTGAAGTCGCCGAAACGCTTGGTCAGGCGGTAGGTGTCGAGCGCGAGCGCGCCGGTGGCGACGGGCAAGGCGCCGATGGGCTGCTGCTGGAGTGGGTCGGGCATGAGCAAGGCTCCCTGCTACATGTCGGCCAGCGCATCGAGGAGCGCGGCCGAGCCGGCGTGGGCACCGAACACGCCGCCCTGCATGGTGATCATCTTCAGCGCCGCGAGGTGGTTGCCATGGTCGGTCGCGGCGGTGCAATCCGACAGCAGCAGGCACTCGAAGCCGCGGTCGTTGGCATCGCGCATGGTGGTGTGCACGCAGACGTCGGTGGTGATGCCGGCGAGGATCAGGTTCTCGATGCCGCGCGTGCGCAGGACCAGCTCGAGATCGGTGGCATAGAAGGAGCCCTTGCCGGGCTTGTCGATCACCACCTCGCCTGGCAGCGGCGCGAGCGCGGGAATGATCTCCCAGCCCGGCTCGCCGCGCACCAGGATGCGTCCGCAAGGGCCCGCGTCGCCGATGCCCACGCCGCCGGCGCCGATCTGGCGCGAGCGCCAGCGCTTGTTGGCCGGCAGGTCGGCCAGGTCCGGGCGGTGGCCTTCGCGCGTGTGGATGACGTGGAAGCCCAGCGCGCGCATCCGCGCCATCGTCCGCGCGATCGGCTCGATCGGCGCCTGCACCAGCGACAGGTCGTAGCCCATCACGTCGACGTAGCCGCCCTTGCCGCAGAAGTCGGTCTGCATGTCGATCACGATCAGCGCGGTGTTGTCCGGCTGAAGCGCGCCGTTGTAGGGCCAGCGGTAGGGGTCGGCATGGACGAAGCGCCCGATGCCCTGCGTCGGATTGCTCATGCCGTGTTCTCCGGTCCCTTGTAGGCGCGCACCGGGGGCTCGAAGCCGAAGCCGCTGCCGTCCTTCACCTTCACTTCCTCGCTCCACGGCAGGCGATAGCGGCCGGCAGCCATGTCCTGCATGTAGGTGTACGGGCAGTCCTGCGCGCCGCCCTTCACCGCGACGTAGCCGCGGTGATAGAGCTGGTAGATGTTGTTCTCCACGCCCCAGCCGATGCGCGCCTCGCGCAAAAGGTCGGGCCGCAGCTCGGCGGTGACGATCTCGTCGGGCCGGCCGCCGCCCTCGACCAGCACCGTGCCGTCGAAGTTGCAGAACATGCCTTCGCCCATCGAATCGAAGGTGCCGTCGCTGCCGCACATGCACACGCTCGCGGTGTACGCCAGGTTGCAGAAGGCATTGGCCTGGTTGGTGATGCGCCAGGCATGGCGGATCGGCGCGGTGTAGCCGGCCGTGCGGATGATGATCTCGGCGCCCTTGTATGCGGCCTCGCGCGCCATCTCGGGCAGCATGCCGTCGTGGCAGATGATCAATGCGAGCTTGCTGCCGTTGGGGCCGTCGCATACGGGCACGCCGATGTTGCCGGGCTCCCACGGCTCGACCGGCACCCACGGATGCATCTTGCGGTAGTAGAGCCGGATCGCCCCCTGGTCGTCGATGACCAGCCCGCTGTTGTACGGGTTGCCGCCAGGGTTGGCCTCCATGATCGAGAAGCAGCCCCAGATCGCGTTGTCGATACACGCCTGCCTGAAGGCCGCCACTTCGGGACCGTCCAGCGTGCACATGATCTCGGGCGTGGTGTCCATCGACAGGCCGTGCAGCGAATACTCCGGGAAAACCACGAGATCCATCGTGCCCTGGTTGCGCCGCGCCTTGGCCACGAGCGCGCAGATGCGCTGCGTCTGCGCCGCCAGGTCGGCAGGCGTCTTCACGACCGGCAACTGCAGCTGCACCAGCCCGAGGACCACGCCATGGGCCGACTTGTTCAAACCACCCAGACCGCTCATCGTTGTCTCTCCTTTCAACGGGTCGATGAAAGCTCGCCGGGGCTTCCGGCGGCCACGCTGCCCGGCTTGCAGGTCAGCACCAGGATCACCAGCGTCAGCACATAAGGCACCGTGTTGAAGAGGTGGTAGCCCCATCCCACCCCGATGGACTGCAGCGCCGGCCCGATCGCGCCGGCACCTCCGAAGAGCAGCGCAGCGCCGATGCAGCGCAGCGGGCTCCAGCGCGCGAAGATCACCAGCGCCACCGCGATCAGCCCCTGCCCGCTCGAGATGCCCTCGTTCCAGCTGCCCGGGTAGAAGAGCGTCAGCGATGCGCCGCCCAGCCCCGCGATGAAGCCCCCGGCCGTGGTGGCCGCGATGCGCAGGCCTGCCACCGAATAGCCCAGCGCCCGCGTCGCGTTGGCCGAGTCGCCCGCCATGCGCACCAGCAGCCCGATGCGCGTGCGCGCGAAGGCCCACCACAACACCAGCGCCAGCACGATGCCCAGCGGCACCAGCGCATTGACCTGCAGGGCAGAGCGCACCACCGGGTTATCGCTCCAGTTGCCGAGCGGAATGGCCGGCAGCTGCGGCGCCTGCGGCTGGATCAGCGGCTTGCCGAGATAGAAGGCGAGCCCGGTGCCGAACAGCATCAGCGCGATGCCGGTCGCCACGTCGTTGACGCGATCGAGCGAGCACAGCAGGCCATGCAGCAGCGCCAGCAGCGCGCCGGCGGTGGCGCCGATCAGCACGCCGAGCCAGGCCGACTCCGTGAGCCACGCTCCCCCGAAGGACGCCATGGCGGAAAGCACCAGCACGCCTTCGAGGCCGAGGTTGATGCGGCCCGATTTCTCGGTGAGGCATTCGCCGAGGCTCACGAACAGGAAGGGCGCGCCGACGCGCAGGGCGCCGCCGACGATACCCGCGACGAGCGCGATCCACTGGTCCGGCGTCATACGGGCTCCTTGCGCATCCGGGGCTCGGCGACTTGCGGCATGCGATTGCGCAGCAAGGTCTTCCAGTCGACCATGCGCAGGCCCTCACTCGCCAGGATCAACACGAAGGCCAGGCCCTGCAGCACCAGCACCGAGGCATCGGGCAGGCCCACGCGCCGCTGCAGCAGGCTGCCCGCGGCGCCGAAGCCGCCGAACAGGATCGCCACCGGGATGACGGCCACAGGGTTGTGCCGCGCGATGAAGGACACCAGGATGCCGGCATAGCCGTAGCCCGCGATCAGCGAGGCGTTGGCATTGGTATGGACCGCCGCCACCTCCACCGCACCGGCCACGCCGGCGCAGGCGCCGCCGAGGCCGCAGGCCGCGAGGATCAGCCGGCTGGCGGGCAGGCCTACCAGCTGCGCGGCGCGCGGGTTGCCGCCGACCACGCGCACCGCGAAGCCCGAGGCGGTGGCGCGCAGCCACAGCCCCGAGGCCAGGCAGGCCACGATGCCGATCGCCAGGCCCCAGTGCACATCGGAGCCGCCGATGCCGCCGATCGCCAGCCCCTCGGCGAGCGAGCGCGTGGCCGGCTTGTTGAGGCTGGCCGGATCGCGCAGCACGCCCTCGACCAGGTGCTTGAAGAGGCCGATCGCCACATAGGCCAGCAGCAGGCTGCTGATGGTCTCGTTGATGCCGCGGTACTGCCGCAGCCAGCCCGCCAGCATGATCCACAGCGCGCCGGCCAACGCGCCGGCGATGCACAGCGCGAGCGAACCGAAGACGTCGGCCGGCAGCGGCAGCACATAAGGCAGGGCCGCGCAGGCCAGCCCGCCCAGCACCACCGCGCCCTCGCCGCCGATGACGACCAGGCCGGCGCGCGCCGGAATGGCGACGCACAGCGCGGTGAGCATCAGCGGCGCCGCGCGCTGCAAGGTGTTCTGCCACGAGAACCAGTCGCCGAAGGCGCCCTTGAAAAGGATCACCCACACCTCCAGCGGGCTGGCGCCGGCGAACCACACGAAGACGCCGAACAGCAGCAGCGCCGCCGCGATGGCGAACGCCGGCAGGGCCGCTTCTCTCAATGCGCCGCGCATGGTCGGACTCGCGATGAAGATCAGCCGATCGAGCCGACGACGCCCTCGACCAGGTAGTTCATCTTCTCGAGCTCGAGGTCGGTCTGCTTCAGCGCCTTGCCGGCCGGGATGACCACCACGCCCTTGTTGTCCTTCAAGCCACCCTGGAAGATGTCGAAGGTGCCGGCCAGCATCTTCGCCTTGATGTCGTCGGCGTTCTTCTTCGCCGCATCGCTCACCATCGGCCCGTAGGCGGACATCTTCACGTAGCCTTCCTTCAGTCCGCCGCGCAGGAAGTTGGGATGCGGCTTGCCGGTCTGCGCCGCCTCGACCGCGGTCTTGTAGGCGGTGAGCCAGTTCCATTCGGCACCCGTGAGATAGGCGTTGGGCACCAGCTTGGCCTGGCTGGCGTGATAGCCGCAGACCATCTTGCCGCGCTTGGCCGCGGTCTCGACCACCACCTTGGGCCCGTCCACGTGCATGGTGAACACGTCGCAGCCCTGGTCGGCCAGGCTGTTGGTGGCCTCGGCTTCCTTCACGGCCATCGACCAGTCGCCGGTGAAGATCACGCTGCAGGTGATACCGGGCTTGACCGAGCGCGCGCCCATGGTGAAGGCGTTGATGTTGCGCAGCACCTGCGGGATGGGCTTGGCTGCGACGAAGGCGATCTTGTTGCTCTTGGTCATGTGGCCGGCGACCACGCCGTTGAGGTACTGGCATTCGTCGATGTAGCCGAAGAAGCTGCCGGCGTTCCTCGGATGCTTGCCTTCGGACCAGAGGCCGCCGCAGTGCGAGAAGCGCACGTCGGGGTTCTTCGGCGCGACCGCGAGGATGTGCGGGTCGAAGTAGCCGAAGGAGGTGGGGAAGAGCAGCCTGGCGCCGTCCTGCGCGATCATGCCGGCCATGGTCTTCTGCACGGCCGCGGTCTCGGGCACGTTCTCCTCCTCGACTAGCTTGATGCCGGGCATCTTCTTCAGCTCGGCCGCCGCCTGCGCGTGCGCCTGGTTGTAGCCGTAGTCGTCGCGCGGGCCGACGTAGATCACGCCGACCGTCAGCGGCTTCTGCGCGTTCGCGAGCGCGCTCCAGCCGCCCAGCGAGGTGGCGGAGGCGAGTGCGGCGAGGGACTTGAGGGAATCGCGGCGATTGAACTGGCTCATGGTGTGCTCCAAGTGTTTGAGGGCTGGTGGGGGATCGACTTAGGCTTGTTGACGCTATGCAAGCAGGCTCACGTGCGCGGCCACCACGCGCCAGCCCTGGCCCGTGCGCATCCAGGTCTGGCTCTGGCGGCCGGTGCGTGCGCTGCCTTCGCGGCGGAACTCGCAGTTGGCGGTGGCGAGATCGCGGCCATAGGTGGTGATGACGGTGCGCAGCAGCTCGCGCGCCAGGCCCTGCGATGGGCGCGATGCGCGGAAGGCCCGGATGGCCTCGTAGCCGTAGAGGTTCTCGGTGGCGCCGTAGCGCAGCGTGTGCGGGCTGTTCCAGAACAGTTCGTCGAGCACCTCGACCTTGTTGCGGACCAGCGCGTCCTCGTAACGGGCAAAGGCGGCCGTCACTTCGGCCAGCACCTCGGGAAGGTTGATTTCGAGGATCGTTATGGATTCGCTCACTGGAGTACCTTCGCCTGCGGCTACGGTGCTATTCGCCTTCGGAGCGGCCGTGCGGCTCATGCCAGCCTGGCGACCGGCGCCTGTGCCACCCCGGCCGATTCGAGCGCCGCGGCCACGCGCAGCACCAGGTCCTCGCGCCACGGCGCGCCGATGACCTGCACGCCGATCGGCAGGCTCGCATGCGCGCCCCACACCGGCACCGCACAGACCGGCAGCCCGATGCACGAGATCGGCTGGGTCAGCACGCCCATGTTGGCGCGCAGGGGGACGCGCTGGCCGTTGAGTTCGAGCCACTCCGTGCCGATCGGCGTCGCGGCGCAGGGCGTGGCCGCGGCCAGGAGGATGTCGAAGCGCTCGAACACGCGCGCCGCCTGTTGCGCGTAGAGCCGGCGCACGCGCTGCGCGCGCGCCACCCAGGCCGCCGGCAGCAGCGCACCGGCCAGGAAGCGGTCGCGCGACAGCGGCTCGAAATCCTGCGGCCGCGTGCGCAGGTCGTGCAGATGCAGCGCCGCGCCTTCGGCATTGGTGATGAGGAAGGCGGCGGCACGGCCGGCCTCCACCATCGGCAGCTCGACCGTGCGGACGGCGCCGAGCGCGAGGGCCACGGCATCGACCGCGCCCCGCGCCTCCGGCAGCGCGCGCTGCCGGAACCAGCCGCCCAGCACGCCGATGCGCAGGCCTCGCACGCCACGGGATAACGATTGGAAGACCGGCTCGACCGGCCGCTGCGCGCAGCCGGGGTCCCGCGGCGCCAGGCGCTCCGGGCCCTGCATCGCGTCGTAGGCCAGAGCCAGGTCGCGGGCCGTGCGCGCGAAGGGGCCGAGATGGTCCAGGCTGGAGGCGAAGGGATAGCTGCCGGTGCGCGGCAGCCGCCCGAAGGTGGGCTTGAGCCCGAACACGCCGGTGAGCGATGCCGGCACGCGGATCGAGCCGTTGGTGTCGGAGCCCAATGTCAGCGGCACCTGGCCGGCTGCCACAGCGGCGCCCGAGCCGCCCGAGGAGCCGCCGGCAATGCGGTCCAGGTCGTGCGGGTTGTGGGTGGCGCCGACGTGGCTGTTCTCGGTGGTGAAGCCGTAGGCGTACTCGTCCATGTTGAGTGCGCCGACCAGCACCGCGCCGGCGCTCTCGAGGCGGCGCACCAGCGTGGCGTCGCCGCGCGCGGGCTCGCGCTCGCGCTCGATCTTCGAGCCGGCCAGCGTCGGCAGCCCGGCGATGTCGAAGAGGTTCTTGACCGCGAAGGGCACGCCCAGCAGCGTCAGCTCGCGCGTGCGCACGCCGTGCTCGGAGGCCAGCGAGGCATCGACCTGGGCGGCACGCCGCAGGGCGCGCTCGCGGACCACGTCGGTGAACGCATTGATGCGCGCGTCGGTGGCGGCGATCCGCTCCAGGCTCGCGTGCACCAGCGCGACCGCACTCACCCCGCCCGAGCGCACGGCCTGCGCCATGGCTGCGGCGTCCTGCAACAGGAGCGTGGCCGGCGTCATTCCCGCGACTCCGTCGGCACGGGCGAGAAATGCACCGCGGTCTCGTCGTGGGCGTCGAGCGGCACCGCCTCCACGACGGCCGCGAACTCGGCCGCCAGCCCGAAGTAGCGCAACACGCCGGCGCGGTGGTCCGGCCGCAGCCGCAGGTTCAGCGCCGTTGCGGCTGCATCGACATAGGCCTCGATCTGCTTGGGTGTCATGGACTGTCCTCTCGTTCTGGCTCCACCCACGCGAGGACCATGCCAAGGACACCTCGGAAATTGTGGGCGCGGGCTGAGTCAGCACGGCCTGCCCTCGCAGCGCGGCGATGCCCGCCGCGCCGGCTTGCAGCACACGTCGTCGCGGAGTGCCGGGGATGTGTCGGGGAGCGCTCATTGGGAACTATTTGTCAAGCCTGGCGGGACTCGATGTAGCGGCGCCAACCGCCCAGATGCGTGATGTCCTCGGCGCCCTCGAGCGCCAGCCCTTCGCACAGGAAGCCCTGCACGCTGCTGCCGTCGGCCAGCGCGAGGGTGCCGATGCCGAGCGGCGCGGGGATCAGCGAGACGAAGCTGCCGTAGTGCGCGAGCGGCATCTGCCACACCTCCACGGCGATCGAAGCGCCCTGTGCGGGCGCAACGCGCACCAGGCCGGGCTTGGGCGGCACCGTGCCGGGCAGCGCATAGAGCCGGTACTGCGGCGCGGTCGAGGTCTGCGCCACCAGCGTGGCGCCGCGCTCGGTAAGCTGACCGTTCAGAGGCATCCCCGAAAGATGGGCGCCGACCACGGCGAGCTTCACCGAAGGCTCGGGCGGCGCTATCGGCAGCGGCTCGGGCGCGGGGAGCGGCCGCCCGGTGGCACCCTGCGCCAAGCCCGTGGCGTGATGGAAGCGCTGGCCCAGCTCCGCCAGCTGCAGGTCGCTGCCGCACGGTCCGATCAGGGTGACACCGAAGGGCAGTCCGTCCTCGCGCAGGTTTGCAGGCACCGAGAGCGCCGAGTAGTCGAGCAGGTTGACGAAGTTGGTGTACTCGCCGAGGTTGCGGTTGAGCAAGGTCGGCGCCGCGCGCATCGCCTCGATGGTGTAGTGGGCAGGCGCGGTGGGCACGAGGAGCAGGTCGATCTCTTCCCACATCGCGGCTGCGCGCTGGCCCAGCGCGTGCAGCCGGGTGCGGGCATCCACGAAGTCGGCCGCGCTGTAGCCCCGCCCTGCGGCCAGGATGCTGCGCACCGGCTCGACGACGGCCTCCTCGTTCGCATCGAAGAAGCTGCGCACGGCGGCATAGCGCTCGGCCACCAGCGCGCTGTCGTAGAGCAGCGCTGCGGCATCGGCCAGCGGCGCGTAGTCGATGGCGACGGGCGTGCCGCCCAGCGCCTGCATCTGTGCGAGCGCGCGCTCGAAGGCGGCAGCCGACAGCATGTCGCCGAAGAAGCGCGGCGCGCGCGGCACCCCGAAGCGAAAGCGCGCGGGCAGCGGTCGCGTGGCGAGCACCAGCGGGCGCGCGTAGGGGTCTTCGGCGTCGAAGCCCATCGCCGCCTGCAGCACGCGCACCGCCAGGCCGACGGTCGGCGCGAAGATCGACACGCAATCAACGCTCTGCGCCGCCGGGACCACGCCGCGCGCGCTGATCAGGCCGCGCGAGGGCTTGAGGCCGACGATGTTGTTGAGCCCGGCCGGCACGCGGCCCGAGCCTGCGGTGTCCGTGCCCAGCGCGAAGTCCACCTCGCCGGCGGCGACCGCATAGGCCGAGCCCGAGCTCGACCCGCCGCTCACATAGCGCGCATCGAAGCTGTTGGGCACCGCGCCGTAGGGCGAACGCGTGCCGTTGAGGCCGCAGGCGAACTGGTCGAGGTTGGTCTTGCCGGCCAGGCTTGCACCGGCATCGAGCAGCCGCTGCACCACATGGGCGTGGGCGGCCGGCGTGTAGGCGAAGGCGGAACAGGCGGCGGTGGTGGGCACGCCGGCGACATCGATGTTGTCCTTGGCCGCGAAGCGCAGCCCGGCGAGCGGACCCTGCGCCGCGCCGGCCACGGGCGGGTCGAGCCGTGCGATCCAGGCTTGCGCGGCTGTCGCTGCACCGTCCGTCGCCGGGGCCTTGCCGCGAGGCGAGGCTGTTTCATGCACCATCATCAAGCATCCTGTCTTGTGTACAAGACGAGATGCAAGGTGCGTGCCAGTGACCTGCTGGGCCAGTCAGTCAAGAAAGAGAAGCACGAACCGCACGGCCGCTCCGAGGGCTCGTGGCAGCCCGGCCGGCAAAGCGGAGGTTGTCGCCCCCCGCCCGCCTAGGCGAGGTGAGCAAGGCGGGGGAAAGCGATCTCGCTGGCGCCCATATTCGACGGCTGATCGATCGCGAGGGCGATGGCGCGCTCGATGGCTTCGGGCGCAGTGATGGCGCGCACCGCACGCGTGGTGGTGCAGGCAGCGGCCGGGGCGGACGGAACCGCATGGACGATCACGTCGACGCGGCCGAAGACCTCGTTCGCCTCGTCGATGAAGCACTGCATGCTCGCACGCTGCGTCACGTCGAGCGCCTGGTAGTGCGCCGAGCCGCCGGCGTCGACGATCTCCCTGGCGAGTGCGTTCAACCGGCCGATGCGGCGCGCTCCCAGCATCACCTTGGCGCCGCGTCCGGCCAGTACCCTGGCCACGGCTTGGCCGATGCCGCCGCTGGCGCCGGTGATGGCGATGACCTTGTCCTGGATTCCCGACATGCTGCGCTCCTTGATGAAGACCCCGGCGCAGGTGCGGCGGGGCTTGGAACGAGTCTAGGAACGAGGCGCCGGCAGGCGGTAGCCAATTCGAGGACGCTTCTTGCCCGATCCTGCAAAGGCGCAGCGACCGGCAACGCGGGACCTATCTCGCCGCGCGGTAGAGGCCTTCGACCTTGGGCACGTTGGCCTCGAGCTTGGCGATCCGATCAGGGCCGCTCGGGTGCGTCGACAGGAAGCTCAACCCACCTTGGTTCTTCGAAGCCTGGCCCATCTTCTTCCACAGCGACACCGCGGCCTGCGGGTTGTAGCCGGCGCGCGCGGCGAGCTCGAGCCCGACCAGGTCGGCATCGGTCTCGTCGCTGCGGCTGAACTTGAGGGTGAGCAATTGCGTGCCGGCGCGCGCCGCGAGGTCGCCGGCCTGGCCGAGGCCCAGCAGCTGCGCCCCGATCGACAGCGCGGCGCCGGTGCCCGCGCTCTTGGCCAGGCGCGCACGCGCATGCTCGCGCAGGGCGTGCGCCATCTCGTGGCCCATGACCATCGCGACCTCGTCGTCCGTGAGCTTGAGCTGGTCGAGGATGCCGGTGAAGAAGGCGATCTTGCCGCCGGGCATGCAGAAGGCGTTGATCTGCTTGCTGCCGATCAGGTTGACCTCCCACTTCCAGCGTGCGGCGCGTTCGTTCCACTGGGCCGCGAAGGGAATGATGCGCCCCGCGATGGCGTGCAGGCGCTGCAGCTGCGGGTTGCCGGCACCGGCCAGCGCGCCCTTGGCCTTGGCCTGGGCCAGCAGCTCGCCGTACTGCTGCACGCCGGCCTGCTCCACGTTCTCGGCCGGCACCAGGTTGCGCGCCACGGAGGCCTTGCCCACCTCCACCTGCGCCAGGGCCGGCGTGGCTGCCGCGGCAGCGGCGGCAAGCAGGAAGGCACGGCGACCTTGCCAGCGGCCGGATCGGGAGGGGCAGTGCAGACACATGCGGGAATAATAAGAGAGCCTCAAAGACCTTCCTTCATGCCCCTACCCCCGGCTGACCAGACTCCCCCCACCCTGCCGTGGCGCGATGCGCTCAAGGTGTATCTCGAACCCGCGACCCTGCGCATGCTGGCGCTGGGCTTCTCCGCGGGCCTCCCCCTGCTGCTGGTGCTGGGCACGCTCAGCTTCCGGCTGCGCGAGGCCGGCATCGACCGCACGACCATCGGCTACCTGAGCTGGGTGGGCCTGGCCTATGGTTTCAAGTGGGTGTGGGCGCCGCTGGTGGACCGCCTGCCGCTGCCGCCGCTGACCACGCTGCTCGGGCGACGGCGTGGCTGGCTGCTGCTGTCGCAGCTGGTCGTGATGGCCGGCATCGTCGGCATGGCGTTCAACGATCCCCGCGCCGGGCTCGCGCCGCTGGTGTGGTGCGCAATGCTAGTGGCCTTCGGCTCGGCCACGCAGGACATCGCCCTCGATGCCTTCCGCATCGAATCGGCGGCCACGCGCAAGCAGGCGGCGCTCGCGGCGGCTTACCAGACCGGCTACCGGCTCGCGATGATCTGGGCCGGCGCCGGCGTGCTGTGGATCGCGGCCTGGGCCGAGCTGGCCGGCAGCCCGGGCTACCAGAACGGCGCCTGGAAAGCCGCCTATCTCGCGATGGCTGCGTCGATGGTGGTGGGGGTGATCACGGTGCTGCTGTCGCCCGAGCCCGCGCGCGTGGTGCTGCCGAAGGCGAAGAACGCCGCCGAATGGCTGGAGAGCGTCCTGGTCGAGCCCTTCGCGGACTTCTTCCGCCGCTACCGCTGGCAGGCGGCGCTGATCCTGGCGCTGATCGCGGTCTACCGCATCAGCGACGTGGTGATGGGCATCATGGCCAACCCGTTCTACGTCGACATGGGCTTCACCAAGGACGAGGTGGCCACGGTGAGCAAGATCTACGGCGTGGTGATGACGCTGGCCGGCGCCTTCGTGGGCGGCGTGCTCTCGATGCGGCTGGGCGTGATGCGGGTGCTGATGCTTGGCGCGGTGCTGAGCGCCGCCAGCAATCTGCTGTTTGCCGCGCTCGCCACGCGCGGACACGACCTGACGGCCCTGGTGCTGGTGGTCTCGGCCGACAACCTGGCAGGCGGCATCGCCTCGGCCGCCTTCATCGCCTACCTGTCGAGTCTCACCAACATCAGCTACTCCGCCACCCAGTACGCCTTGTTCAGTTCGCTGATGCTGCTGCTGCCCAAGTTCATCGCGGGCTATTCCGGAGTCTTCGTCGACGCCTACGGCTATCACGCCTTCTTCACCGGCACGGCGGCACTCGGGTTGCCGGTGCTCCTTCTGGTGGCGCTGGCGGCCAGGCACGCCCCTGCGCGGAAGCCCTCGGTCGTCTCCGAAGTGGCGCCATAATGGCTCCAAACTGGAGGTATTCATGGCAAATCTTTCCGTCAAGGACGTGCCCGACGATCTTGCAGAGCGGCTGCGGCAGCGGGCCGCGCGCAACCACCGGTCTTTGCAAGGCGAGCTGATGGCCATTCTCGAGCAGGCCATCTACGAGCCGGCGCCAGCCCCCGTTCCGCGCCCGGGCATCGTGAGCATCGGCTGGAGCGGCCGGCCGGTCCTGCGGCGCGGCGGCAAGCCCATCGAGCAGATCGCAGCCGAACACCGGGTGCGCTTCCCGGAGCCCATTCGCAGCGGGCCCGCCGCGGTGGACATCCTTCGCGCCGAGCGCGATGCCCGATGAGCCGCCGGGCCGCTCCCAAGGCGAATAGCGCCGCAGCGCGCAGCGCGGGCGTAGCGCTGTGAGCGCTTCGGCCCTGGCCTTCTACGTCGCCGAGCCGCCAGCGCCCTTCATGGCGCGCCCGCCGATGGTGGTGGATTGCAGCGCGCTCAGCGCCATCCTCTTCGACGAGCCGGCGCGCGACGAAGCGCTGGCGCGGCTGATCGGTCGCAGCCTGCATGCCCCCAACCTGCTCGACCATGAGATCGTGAGCGTCGCGCTCAAGAAGCGCCGACAGGATGGCCCGGCCGAAACGATCGCGCAGGTGCTGCGCGACTACGCCACTTCCGACATCGACCTTCACCCCGTCGACTCGATCGCCCAGTACGAGCTGGCGGCGCGCTACGAGCTCACCGCCTACCAGGCCGCCTACCTCTGGCTCGCCGCCGAGCTCAAGGCGCCGCTCGCCACTTTCGACCGCCGGCTCGCCGAGGCGGCACAGGCGCACCTCGGCACCTTGTGAGGGCGTAGGACATTCACGCCCACGCGACCGACGAAGTAGCTGGTAGGCTGTGACGTTTTTCACGCCACGCATCACCGCCCTACCGTGCCGCCCTCCCGCATCCCACCCCTCAAGATCAGCGCCTTCACTGCGACCTCGGCCGTCGGTGTCGGCAAGGAACCCCTGCTCAGCGCACTCGAACAATCGACGAGCGGCCTGCGCGCCAACGACTTCGGCGCCACGCCGCTCCCCACCTGGATCGGCCGCATCGACGGCCTCGAGGACATGAGCCTGCCGGAAGACCTCGCCGGCTGGGACTGCCGCAACAACCGCCTGGCCTGGCTCGGGCTGCAGGCCGACGGCTTCATCGAGGCGGTGGCCGCGGCGCGCGAGCGCTACGGGCCGGCGCGCATCGCGCTGATCCTGGGCACCTCCACGTCGAGCATCGGCGAGACCGAGCTCGCGTACACCCAGCTCGAAGCCGACGGCGGCTTCCCGCCGGAGCAGCGCCGGCCCCGCGTGCACACGCCGCATTCGCTCACGATGTTCGTGCAGGAGGCGCTGGGCCTCGAAGGGCCGGCCGAGACGCTCTCCACCGCCTGCTCCTCCAGCGCCAAGGTCTTCGCCTCGGCCGAGCGGCTGATCCGCCTGGGCCTGGTCGACGCGGCCGTGGTCGGCGGGGTGGACACGCTGTGCGGCAGCGTGCTGTTCGGCTTCAACTCGCTCGAGCTGGTCTCGCCCGAGCCCTGCCGCCCGTTCGACGCCGAGCGCAACGGCATCAGCCTGGGCGAGGCCGCGGGCTTCGCGCTGCTGGAGCGCGGCCCGGGCCGGCTGGAGCTGCTGGGCTACGGCGAGGCCAGCGACGCGCACCACATGTCCACGCCGCACCCTGAAGGCCTGGGCGCCGAGCGCGCGCTCGACGACGCGCTGGCGCGCGCAGGCCTGGCGGCCGAGGCCATCGACTACATCAACATGCACGGCACGGCCAGCGCCAAGAACGACGAGGTCGAGGGCGCCCTGGTGGCGCGCCGCTTCCCGCCCGGCACCCATGCCAGCTCGACCAAGGGCTTCACCGGCCACACGCTGGGCGCGGCCGGCATCGTCGAGGCAGTGATCAGCCTGCTGGCCATCGAGCACGGGTTGATGCCGGGCACCGTCAACACCGCCGTGCTCGACCCGGTCTGCGGCCCGCAGATTCGGCTGGAGCCCGCGCGCGGCGAGGTGCGCTACGCGCTCTCCAATTCCTTCGGCTTCGGCGGCAACAACTGCGCGCTGCTGTTCGGCAAGGGAGCCACGGCATGAGCCGCACGGCCGCTCCGAAGGCGAATAGCACCGCAGCCGAAGGCGAAGGTACTCCAGTGAACGCGTCGACGCCGACCCTCTACATTGAAGGCCCGGCCTTCTGGGCTTCCACGCTGCCCAGCTGGAGCAGCGCCCGCGCGGTCTTCCGCGGCGAGGCCGCGCCCGCCGATCCACCGGCCAAGCGGCCCTCGCCGCAGATGCTGGCGCCGGCCGAACGGCGGCGCGCGCCCGACACTGTCGCGCTCGCGCTGGAGGTCGCGGCCGCGGCGGTCGAGGCTTCGGGGCGCGCGGCGAAGGACCTGCCGTGCGTGTTCGCCTCGGCCCACGGCGACCTGGGTATCAACGACTACATGTGCGCCACGCTGGCCAACGACCCCAAGCTGCTGTCGCCGATCAAGTTCCACAACTCGGTGCACAACGCCGCGGTCGGCTACTGGACCATCGGCACCGGGTGCACGGCTGCGAGCAATTCGCTGGCGGCCTACGAGCACAGCTTCGCGGCCGGCCTGCTCGAAGCCGCAACGCAGTGCGCGGCCGATCAGCAGGCGGTGCTGCTGGCCGGCTTCGACATCCCGTCGGTGGGTGCCCTCGGGTCGGTGATCAAGAGCCGCGAGCTGCTGGCCGTGGCCCTGGTGGTCGCGCCCGCACGCACGGAGCGCACAGTGGCGGCGTTCGAGTGGTCGCTGGCGACCGGCACACCCGCACCGCAACGTCCGCTCCCGGATGCGGCGGCGGCGCTGAAGGCCAACGCAATGGCCGACGCGCTCCCCTTCTTCGAGGCGCTGGCGCGCGCCGAGGCGGACTCGCTGGACCTGCCGCTGGGCGCATCACTGTCGCTGCGCCTGCGGCTGGAACCAAAGGGCTGATCCACCGTGGAGACCACGCCCTCCCACCACGATGTCGTCATCATGGGGGGAGGGCTCGGGGGACTCACCCTCGCGCTGCAGCTCAAGCGACGCTTCGGCGACATCGACGTGGTGGTGCTGGAGCGCCGTGCCCACCCGGTGCCGCATGCCGCGCACAAGGTGGGCGAGTCCTCCGTCGAGATCGGTGCCCACTACTTCGACACGGTGCTGGGGCTGAAGGCCCATCTGCACGGCGCCCAGCTGCGCAAATTCGGCTTTCGCTTCTTCTTCAGCGAGGGCCGGCGCGACATCGACCAGGTGACCGAGATCGGCTCGAGCCGCTACTTGTCGGTGCCCAGCTACCAGATCGACCGCGGCATCTTCGAGAACTACCTGGCCAAGGAGGCCACGCGGGCCGGCGTGCGCTTCATCGACGGCGCACTGGTGCGCCGCATCGAGCTGGCCGAGGATGCCCATGCGCCGCACCGGCTGGAATGGACGCGCGACGGCGAGACGCACGTCGTCGGCGCCCGGTGGCTGGTGGACGCCTGCGGCCGCGCCGGCCTGCTCAAGCGCAAGCTGGGGCTGGCGCAGCCGAACGCACATGTGTGCAACGCGGTCTGGTTCCGCATCGGCGAGCGCATCACCATCGACCATTGGTCCGACAGCGCCGAATGGCGCGGACGCTGCGAGCCGCAGGCGCGCTGGCTGTCGACCAACCACCTGGTCGGCACCGGCTACTGGGTGTGGCTGATCCCGCTGGCCTCGGGCTCGCATTCGGTGGGCATCGTGGCCGACCCGCGGCAGCATCCGCTCGACGCCATGGACAGCTTCGACAAGGCGATGGCATGGCTGCGCACCTGGCAGCCGCGCCTCTTCGACGAGCTCGACGGCAAGCGGCACCTGCTGCAGGATTTCGCCTTCTTCCGCGACTTCTCCTACGGCTGCAAGCAGGTGTTCTCGGGACAGCGTTGGGCACTGACCGGCGAGGCGGGGCTCTTCCTCGACCCCTTCTACTCACCGGGCAGCGACTTCATCGCGATGAGCAACACCTACATCACCGACCTGATCGCGCACGACCGCGCCGGACACTCGGTGGAGGCGCGCGCCCGGCTCTACGACCAGATCTATCACTCGTTCTACGAGAGCACGCTCGCGCTCTACACCGACCAATACGCGCTCTTCGGCGACCCGGAGGTGCTGCCGGTGAAGGTGATCTGGGACTACACCTACTACTGGGGCGTGCTCTCGCAGATCTTCTTCCAGCAGCGCCTCACCGATCTGGCGCTGCTCGGCAGCCTGCGCGAGGAGCTGCAACACTGCCAGCACCTGAATTTTGCGATGCAGGACTTTCTGCGCGCCTGGTCGGGGAAGAGCGCCAAGCGCAACCCGGCCGTGATGCTGGACCAAGCCGCCCTGCCGTGGTTTGCCGAACTCAACCGCAGCCTGGGCGACCGGCTGGACGACGCGGCCTTCCAGGCGCGCATGCGGGCCTCGGCGGAGCAGCTGCGGACCCTGGCCGGCGAGATCCTGCGTCGCGCAGGCGGCGAGCATCCGGACCTGGACGACCGGACCCTGCGCGCCGTGCTCGCCGAAATGGCCTGCGCCGCGCCGCCGCCGGCCGGTGCCGCAACCCCGCTGCTGTTTGCTCCCCCATGACGAGGGATACCATCGGCTGCGAGGTTTACGCCAACTTTACGGAGCGTTCAAGCCTTCTTGTCTCCGTGCGGCGACGCTAGGCTTCAGCATTGCCCCCGGCCTCCTGCCGGGCCGAACAAACCGGCGAAAGCGCCGGCCGAGGACCCCGATGAGCACACCCCAACTCCTGATGATCGAAGACGACGCCCGCCTGGCTCAGATGGTCGGCGAGTACCTGGCGCAGTCGGGCTTCGGCTTCCACCACGCGCTCGACGGCGCCAGCGGGCTCGAGATGCTGCAGCAGCGCTCGCCCGACCTCGTGATCCTCGACCTGATGCTGCCCGACACCGATGGCCTCGAGGTCTGCCGCCGCATCCGTGCCCTGCCCAACAGCGCGCTCGCCAAGGTGTCGGTGCTGATGCTCACCGCCAAGGGCGACCCCATGGACCGCATCATCGGCCTGGAGATCGGCGCCGACGACTACCTGCCCAAGCCCTTCGAGCCTCGCGAGCTGCTGGCGCGCATCCGTGCCGTGCTGCGCCGGCGCAGCGAGGGCGGCAGCGAGGCGGCGCCCGCCGCCGTGATGCGCTTCGGCACCCTGGAGATCGACCGCAACGCCCGCAGCGTGACGGTCGGCGGCGCGCCCGCCGACCTCACCTCCTACCAGTTCGACCTGCTGGTCGCCATGGCCGAGCGCGCGGGCCGCGTGCTCACGCGCGACCAGATCATGGAAGCCGTGCGCGGCCGCGAGCTGGAGGCCTTCGACCGCTCCATCGACGTGCACATGGGCCGCATCCGCGCGGCGATCGAGGCCGATGCCAAGAACCCCAAGCGCATCCTGACCGTGCGCGGCGTGGGCTACGTCTTCGCCAAGCAACAGGACTAGGCGGGCGCCATGCTGCTCAACCTGTACCGGCGCCATCTCTACGTCCGCATCTGGCTGGCGGTGGTGGGCGGTGTCGTCATCCTCACGCTCTGCGCCAACTGGATCGTGCGGGAAGCCGCCGAGAACGAGCGCGAGCGGCTGTCGGCCGTGCCGCGCGAGGTGGTGGTACTCGACGACAAGGACCGCGCCATCGGCACCGGCAGCGCCGTGCGTGTACCTGGCCAGGGCCTGGAGTTCGATGTGATGCTCGAGGACGGCCGCTCGATGTCTCTGCGCGTCGCGCCGCGCGCCCGCCCGACGGGCAGTACCGGCCTGGCAGCCTGGCGCACGCCTTTCGGACTGGGCTGGATGGTCGCGCTGGTCGGCATGGCGGTGGCGCTGGGCGTCTACCCGATCGTGCGCCGCCTCACCAAGCGGCTCGAAGCGCTGCAGCGCGGCGTGCAGCGCTGGGGCGAAGGCGACCTGTCCGCGCGCGTGGCGGAAGAGGGGCAGGACGAGGTGGCCGACCTCTCCAATCGCTTCAATGCCGCCGCGGCCCGCATCGAGGAGCTGGTGCGCTCGCACAAGTCGCTGCTGGCCAATGCCTCGCACGAGCTGCGCTCGCCGCTCGCGCGCATCCGCATGGGCCTGGAGCTGATGAGCGAGCGGCCGAGCCCGACCGCACGCGACGAGATAGCGCGCAACATCGCCGAGCTCGATCAGCTGATCGACGAGATCCTTCTGGCCAGCCGCCTGGATGCCAAGGAAGCCGACATGGGCACGGTCGAGACGGTGGACCTCACCGGCCTGGCCGCCGAGGAGTGCGCGCGCGTCGACGCCGAGCTCGACGTGGCCGAGGACGCCAGCAGCGAGGCGCTCACGGTACGCGGCGTGCCGCGCCTCCTGCGCCGCGCGATCCGCAACCTGCTCGAGAACGCGCGCCGCTACGGCGCCGGCGAGATCAGCGTGGAGCTCGGCAACCGGCACGGCGCGGCGGAAATCCGCGTCAACGACCGCGGCCCCGGCGTGCCGGCTGCGCTGCGCGATCGGATCTTCGAGCCGTTCTACCGCCTGCCGGGCGCAAGCGAGCGCAACGGCGGCGTGGGCCTCGGCCTCGCGCTGGTGAAGTCGATCACCGAGCGGCATGGCGGCACGGTGCGCTGCGAGGACCGGCCCGGCGGCGGCGCCAGCTTCGTGATCGCGCTTCCGACCTAGAAGGCAATGACATGCCGCCAGCAGCCGGGAGCAGGGTGGGCGGTTGTGGAATTCACGAGTGTGGCGGCCCCTCAGCTCCCACAAGAAAACCGCCGGGGACACCTGGTTGTCAAGCGTCTCGTCCGCCTGCAGGATCGCGGGGCGCGTCCGAGGGATCGAAGAGTTGCCTCACGCCGGTGACTGCGGCTTGGACAGCTGCGGCAGTGTTGGCGATTGCTCGAAGACGCGGGGAGGAGCCAGTTCGCCGGCGTAGTTGGATCGCACAATGTGCCGGAACCCCAGTACTTCCTTCAAGCTCCTGACTCCTGCGGCATCAAGGAGCGGGTCGGAAATGCTCCTTCATAAGGGCCACCTTGCGAGCTGGCAATCGGTCCGCAAACACGAGGTCAACATCGACGTCGGTGAGGTGCGTCCATGCGATATCCCAGATGTCGCCTTCAGTCAGCGGCCCCTTTTGCTCGACCAGCACGTCCAGGTCCGAATCCTCGTCGACCAATTCGCCGGCGCGCGCGAAGGAGCCGATCACTTCGCAGACAACGCCCATCCGCCTCATTTCAGCCAGCGTCCGCTCGATTTGTGGACGCAGGAATTCGCGCCGGGCGTTGCTGCGGTCCCGGAGAATTTCACCGATCGGACGACGAAGGCGGGTGGACATGCGTGGATATTAGATGTACGTAGATGAACGGCTCGGATTCAGGGTGCCTTCGGCGGCCCCCTAGAATCCGCCCCCATGCAGAGATCGCAACTCGTCCGCCCCGCGGCCATGTTCTGGGGGCTGACGGTGTTCATGCCGGTCGGCGTCCCCTATCTCGCCGCGCTCCTGATGCTCCTCGCCCTGCTGGCGGCCGGCGACTGGCGCGAGCGCGCGCGGCGGCTGCGCGCCAGTCCGATGTGGTGGCCGATCGTGGCCTACGTGGCGTGGACGCTGGTGGTGCTGGCGCTGCGGCCCTGGTATCCGCAGACGCCGTCGAACCTGACGCACGGCCTGCGCATCGCCGCCACGCTGCTGATGGCACTGGCCCTCACGCGCGAGGAGGCGATCTGGGCGCTGCGGGGCTTCCTGCTGATGGCGCTCTTCAACATCGTCCTGATCGCGACGTTCTGGTCGGCGATCTTCCTGAAGATCTATTTCCCGGTGCTGGAGCCCTGGCGCGGCGTGATTTTCCTGATCGGCAACAAGTCCATCAGCAACGCACTGCTGTTCACCATCCTGGGCGCAACCGCGGCCGTGTTCGGCCTGCAGGCGCTCTCGGAGCGGCGGCCGCTGCGCGCGGTGGCCGCCTTCGCGGCGACGCTGGCGGTGATCGTGGTCATCACCTTCAGCCTGCCCTCGCGCACTTCGCTGCTGGCCCTGCTGCTGGTGATTCCGGCCGCCTGCGTGCACCAGTGGCGGCGGCAGCTCAAGGTGCTTGCGTTGGCGATGGTGGCGGGCGGCGCGATCGTGGCCGTGGGCCTGTGGAACTCGCCTGCGGTGCAGCAGAAGTTCGAGCTCGGCGTGCAGGAACTCGAAGCCGCCCAGCAAGGCGCCGTGTCCGAGGGCAGCTGGGTGGTGCGCTACTACATGTACCGCGACACCGGCCGCATGATCCTCGACCGGCCGCTGACCGGCTGGGGCATCGGCGGCTGGACCGAGCAGTGGCACCTGCGCGGCCCGAAGCTCCTGGCCGACTACAACATGCCCCACAACGACTTCCTGTGGATGGGCTCGCAGGCCGGCATTCCGGGCGCGCTGACACTGCTGGCCATCCTGCTGACGGGCGTCTGGGTGGCCTGGCGGCGCGACGACCTGTACGGGCGCTACGCCTTCGCCGCGCAGTTGATCGCACTGATCGCGACCAATGCCAACTCGGCCCTGCGCGATGCGCAGATCGGGCTCAGCCTGCTGTGGGTGTCGACGATCTACCTGCGGCTGGCGCAGGAGCCGGGGGATTCATGGCGCGGATTGATCCCGAGCCGGGCGAGAGCCGCTTTCAGTGGCGATGCCCTGCCACCTCGCCGGCCTTGAGCCGGTAGACGGTGCCGCAGTAAGGGCACTTGGCTTCGCCGGTGCGCGCCACGTCCAGGTAGACCTTGGGGTGCGCGCTCCACAGCTTCATGTCGGCCTTGGGGTTGGGGCAGAACACACCGCCCTGGTGGTTCAGGTCCTGGCCCGACAGTTCGATCACGGCTTTGGGACTCATTTTTTCTCTCAGACCTTGGTGAGCCAGTGGGCGTACTTGGGATTGCGCCCGTTCACGATGTCGAAGAAGGCGCTCTGGATCTTCTCGGTGACTGGCCCGCGCGAACCCTGGCCGATCTCGATGCGGTCGAGCTCGCGGATGGGCGTGACCTCGGCCGCGGTGCCGGTGAAGAAGGCTTCCTCGGCGATGTAGACCTCGTCGCGCGTGATGCGCTTCTGCACTACCTCGATGCCGAGGTCCTTGCAGATGTGGAGGATGGTGTTGCGCGTGATGCCGTTCAACGCTCCGGCCGACAGGTCGGGCGTGTAGACCACGCCGCCCTTGACTACGAAGATGTTCTCGCCCGCGCCTTCGCTCACGAAGCCGGACGCGTCGAGCAGCAGCGCCTCGTCGTAGCCGTCGTCCAGGGCTTCCATGTTGGCGAGGATGGAGTTGCTGTAGTTGCTCACCGCCTTGGCCTGCGTCATCGTGATGTTGACGTGGTGGCGCGTGTAGCTCGAGGTCTTGACGCGGATCCCGCGCTTCATGCCTTCGTCGCCCAGGTAGGCGCCCCAGGCCCAGGCGGCGACCATCGCGTGGATGCGGTTGCCCTTGGGGCTCACGCCGAGCTTCTCGGAGCCGATCCACACCAGCGGGCGCAGATAGCAGCTCTCCAGCTTGTTGGTGCGCACCACCTGCTTCTGCGCCTCGTTGAGCTGCTCGGGCGTGAAGGGGATCTTCATGCGCAGGATCTTGGCGCTGTTGAAGAGCCGCTCGGTGTGCTCGGCCAGGCGGAAGATCGCGGTGCCGTCGACCGTCTTGTAGGCCCTGACCCCCTCGAAGGCGCCGCAGCCGTAGTGCAGCGTGTGGCTCAGCACGTGGATCTTGGCGTCGCGCCAGTCCACGAGGTCACCGTCCATCCAGATCTTTCCGTCACGATCGTCCAGTGCAGGGGGCAGCGCGCTCATTTCTTTGTCCTTTTGGGGGAGGGATGTCGCAAAAGCTTGCGATTTTACGGCGCGGCCCCGGGTCGTCCCGCCGACAATGCTCGGCTTTGCCAAACAGCCAGGAAAAGGGTTCTCTTCTCGTGTCCGTCTTCAAGAACGTCATCGTCTATCGCATCGAATCCACGTGGTCGCAAACGCTCACCGACGCCGAGCAGCGCCTGGACGCCTTTCGCTTCGTGCCCTGCAGCCCTTCGCAGGAAAAAGCCGCCGGCTGGACCGAGCCCCGCGGCCAGGAGCACGGGCCGCTGGTCGAATCCGTCGGCGGCCAATGGCTGCTCGAATACATGATCGAGAGCAAGACCCTGCCGGGCTCCGTGGTGCGCCGCAAGGTCGAGGAGCGCGCCGCGCAGATCGAGGCCACCACCGGCCGCAAGCCCGGCAAGAAGGAGAAGAAGGCGCTCAAGGAGGACATCACGCAGGAGCTGTTGCCGCTGGCCTTCACCCGCCACGTGCGCATCGCGGTCTGGATCGACCCGGCCGCGCGCCGGCTGGTCGTGAATGCGAGCAACGCGGCGCGGGCCGACGAAGTCGTGACCAGCCTGGTGAAGGCGCTGGAAGGCTTCGCCGTGGCACAGATCAACACGCAAGTGGAGCCGGCGGTCGCGATGTCGGATTGGCTGTCGACGCAGGAGCCGCCGGCCGGCTTCACCATCGACCGCGAATGCGAGCTCAAGGCCACCGACGAATCGAAGGCGGTGGTGCGCTACGCCAAGCACCCGCTGGACATCGACGAGGTCCGCCAGCACATCGCGGACGGCAAGCGGCCCACGCGCCTGGCGATGACCTGGGACGACCGCGTGTCCTTCGAGCTGACCGAGGGCATGCAGCTGCGCAAGATCGTGTTCCTCGAAGGCACGCTCGACGAGGCGCCGGGCTCGGCCAAGGAAGACAACTTCGATGCCGATGCCGCGATCGCGACCGGCGAGCTCGGGCAGCTGGTGCCGGAGCTGATCGAGGCGCTGGGCGGAGAGATGCAGCTGGGCGCTGCGCCCGTCGACGAAGCACCGAAGGCCTCGGCACCCACGGAAGAACTGGCCGACGAATCGGCGCCGTTCTAGCCGCGACTAGACGGGCGGGCGCAGGGCGTCGGCGGCCCCGGGCTTGACCGCGTCGGCGCTCGGCGGGTCGGCCGGCTGGTCTTCGTTCTCGCCCGGTGCCTCCGGGCGCACCAGCTTCCACTCGGTCAGCTTGCCGTTGACGAAGGTGGCGTCGACCCAAGAGCCGCCGTTGTCCGTCCAGCGATAGACCTCGGGCTGCGCATCCTTGGGTGTGCGCTGCTCGCCAAGCGCGCGGGTCATCGCGATCACATGGAGCAGGGTCACCTTGGGCTTGAGCTTGGCATTGAGCATCACGGCGCTCGCCACCGTGCCGATGGGCCGGTCGGCGGCGCGCTTCAGGACCTGCATGGTGCGATTGAAATGCATCAGCAGGAACATGATGATCGCCCCGCCGGCGAAAGCGACGCCGGGCCAGCCATAGGCACGGTAGGACGCGCCGAGCAGCAGCAGGCCCGCGAGGGGCACGAAAACTTTCCCGAAATTCATGGCTTGCATTGTCGCCGGGGTCGAAACGGGAGGCGGGCGGTTCAATCGAGGCCGCGCACCACCTCCATCGCTTCCTCGATGCGCTCCACGGCGTGGATCGTCAGCCCCTCGATCTCCTTGGCGCCCTTGCGCGGCGCGTTGGCCTTGGGCACCACGGCCACGCTGAAGCCCAGCTTGGCGGCTTCGCGCAGCCGCTCCTGCCCGCGCGGCGCCGGCCGCACCTCGCCGGCCAGGCCCACCTCGCCGAAAGCGATGAAGCCCTTGGGCAGCGGCTTGCCGCGCAGGCTGGAGGTGATGGCCAGCATCACCGCCAGGTCGGCCGCCGGCTCGCTGATGCGCACGCCGCCCACCGCGTTGACGAACACGTCCTGGTCCATGCAGGCCACGCCCGCATGGCGGTGCAGCACCGCCAGCAGCATGGCGAGCCGGTCGCGGTCGAGGCCGACCGACAGGCGCCGCGGGCTGGGCCCGCCGTCGTCGACCAGCGCCTGGATCTCGACCAGCATCGGCCGCGTGCCTTCGAGCGTGACCAGCACGACGCTGCCGGGCACCGGCTCGGCATGCTGGCTCAGGAAGATCGCGCTAGGATTGGCCACGCCCTTGAGGCCGCGCTCGGTCATCGCGAACACGCCGATCTCGTTGACCGCGCCGAAGCGGTTTTTGATGGCGCGCACCAGGCGGAAGCTCGAATGCGTGTCGCCCTCGAAGTACAGCACCGTGTCGACCATGTGCTCGAGCACGCGCGGGCCGGCCAGCGCGCCCTCCTTGGTCACATGGCCCACCAGCACCACCGCCGTGCCGCTGGCCTTGGCGAAGCGCGTAAGGTGGGCCGCGCATTCGCGCACCTGCGCCACCGAGCCGGGGGCCGAGGTCAGCTGGTCGGAGTACACGGTCTGGATCGAATCGATCACCGCGATCGCCGGCCGCGTGGCGTCGAGCGTGGCGAGGATTTTCTCCAGCTGGATCTCGGCCAGCACCTGCACCTGCGACTGCTCCAGGCCGAGCCGCCGCGAGCGCAATGCGACCTGGGCGCCGCTCTCCTCGCCGGTGACATAAAGCGCATTGCGCCCCGCGCGCTGCAGCGCATCGACCGCCTGCAGCAGCAGCGTGGACTTGCCGATGCCCGGGTCGCCCCCGATCAGCGTGACGCCGCCGTCGACGATGCCGCCGCCCAGCACGCGGTCGAGCTCGTCCAGCCCGGTGGGCGTGCGCGGGACCTCGCCGGCCTCGATCTCGGAGAGCATCGCCAGTTCGGACGAACCCGCGAGCGATGCGAAGGGGGCGCCGAAGCGGTTGTTGCCGCCGCCAGCCGCTGCGGCCACCTGCTCGACCAGCGTGTTCCAGGCGCCGCAGCTGGGGCAGCGGCCCAGCCACTTGGGGCTGGTGCCGCCGCATTCGGAGCAGACGAAGAGTGATTTTTCCTTGGCCATCGCCCGAGTGTAGGGAGGGCTCCCGGACGCAATCCCTTCGAACCCAGGGAAAACCCGCCCGAAGAGTTGATCGGAAGGACTTGCAATAAATTTAACATGTTAAATAATCGGGGCTTCATGAGCACTCCCTTCGTCCACCGCAACCTGCCCCGCCTGCTGCTGCAGGCACGCGAGGCCGTCATGGCGCACACCCGGCCCAGCCTGCGCGAACACGGTCTGAGCGACCAGCAATGGCGCGTGCTGCGGGTGCTGGGCGAGCACGGGGTGGTCGAGACCGGCCGCGTCGCGCGCGAGGCCTTCATCCTCGGCCCCAGCCTGACCGGCGTGCTCGCGCGCATGGAGCGCGACGGCCTGATCCGCCGCGCGCGCGATCCCGCCGACCAGCGCCGCACCGTCGTCGAAGCCACGGCCAAGGGCACGCGCATGGTCCAGAAGCTCTCGCGCAGCATCGAGGATCACTACGCGTGGATGGAGAAGTCGCTGGGCAAGCAGAAGCTCTCGCAGCTCTATGTGCTGCTCGACGAAGTGATCGAACTGGAGCAACCATGAGCTTTCTGCCCACCGGCACGGTGTACGGGGTGCTGCTCAACTTCCGCGCGGAGGTCGAGGCACTCGCGCCGCAGATGACGCAGCCGCCCTACAAGGCACCCCCCAAGGCCCCGGTGCTGTACGTGAAGACGGCCAACACCTGGAGCCAGCACGGCAGCGCGATCCCCGTGCCCGCCCGCGTTCCCGAGGTCGAAGTCGGCGCCACCATCGCGATGGTGATCGGCGCCGACGGCGACGTCGAAGGCTTCGTGCCGATGAACGATCTCTCGATCCCGCACGCGAGCTTCTTCCGCCCGCCGGTCAAGTTCAAGTGCGTGGACGGCTTCCTCGGCATCGGCCCCGCGATGCGCGACGCGCAGGAGGTGGCGGACCCGGCCGAGTTCAGGCTGGAGGTGCGCATCAACGGCGAATTGCGCCAGTCGGTCGACTTCTCGCAACTCGTGCGCAACGCGGCGCAGCTGCTGGCCGACGTGAGCGAGTTCATGACGCTCGCGCAAGGCGATGTGCTGATGCTGGGCTGCGACGCCGGCCGCCCGCTGGCCCGCCCCGGCGACCGCATCGAGATCAGCGCGCCGGGCTTCGAGACGCTGGTCAACACGCTCGAGGGAGAGGCGGCATGAGGCGCACGGCCGCTCCGAAGGCGAATAGCACCGTCGCCGAAGGCGAAGGGACTCCAGTGAGCCCCGCCCGGCCGCCCGAAGGGGCTCGCACCGCAGTGCATGGCACGGAGGTTGCCCAATGAGGCACGCACGCATCGCCTTCGAAGGCGTCGAACAGCCCGCCGTCGAGCGCGATGGCCGGCTGTTGCTGGACGACGGCCGCAGCATCGCCTTCGACGATGCGCTGTGGCTGCCGCCGCTGGCGCCCACGCCGCGCCCGCGCACCATCCTCGCACTCGGCCTCAACTACGCCGACCATGCGAAGGAGCTGGAATTCAAGGCGCCCGAGGAGCCGCTGGTCTTCGTCAAGGGCCAGAGCTCGCTCATCGGCCATCGCCAGAAAACGCAGCGCCCTGCCGGCGTGTCATTCATGCATTACGAATGCGAGCTCGCGGTCGTGGTCGGAAGGACGGCGCGCAAGGTGCGAAGCGACGACGCCTACGATTTCATCGCCGGCTACACGGTGGCCAACGACTACGCGATCCGGGACTACCTCGAGAACTGGTACCGCCCCAACCTGCGCGTGAAGAACCGCGACACCTGCACGCCCATCGGCCCCTGGCTGGTGGACGTGCAGGACGTGCCCGACCCGATGTCCCTTGCGCTGCAGACCACCGTCAACGGGAAGGTCACCCAGTCGGGCAACACGAAGGACATGATCTTCGACGTGCCCTTCCTGATCGAGTACTTCTCGAGCTTCATGACGCTCGCGCCCGGCGACCTGATCCTCACCGGCACACCCGACGGCGTGGTCGATTGCAGGCCGGGCGACGTGGTCGTGACGGAGATCGAGCACATCGGCGCGCTGGTCAGCACGATCGTCGCCGGCTGAAAACAGACATCCGTCCCGTTCCGAACTACAAGGAGACACACCATGATCAAGACACCGAGGCTCGCCGCAGCCTTGCTCGCACTCTGCGCATCGGTGGTCGCAATCGATGCCCCTGCCCAGTCCTACCCGAGCCGGCAGGTACGCTGGGTGGTCGGCTACCCGGCAGGCGGCGGAACCGACTTCCTCGCGCGCACCGTCGGCGCCCAGCTCTCGCAGCAGCTGGGCCAGCCGGTCGTCATCGACAACCGTCCCGGTGCCGGCGCGATGATCGCGTCGGAGCACGTGGCCCGCGCTACGCCCGACGGCTACACGGTGTTCTCCGCCGACAACGGCGTGCTGGTCTACAACCCGGTGCTCTACAAGAAGGTGCCCTACGACGCTGAGAAGGACTTCGCGCTGCTCGGCATGATGGGCCGCTCGGCGCTGGTGATCACCGCCGGCCCCAACGCCGGCTTCACCGATGCCAAGGCGCTGCTCGCCGAGCTCAAGCGCTCGCCTGGCAAGTACAGCATCGGGACGCCTGGCAACGGCAGCCCGCACCACCTGGCGCTCGAGCTGTTCCAGCGCGAGGCGGGCGTCTCGCTGCTGCATGTGCCTTACAAGGGCGGCGCACCGGCCATGCAGGACCTGCTGGCGGGGCAGGTGCCGCTGATCGTGCTGGACCTGCCCAGCGGGGTCGGCGCCGTCAAGGCCGGCAAGATCACGCCGCTGATCGCGCTCTCGGCCGAACGCATGCCGCAGCTGCCCAACGTGCCGACGGCCAAGGAGCTCGGCTTTACCAACGTCGAGGCCTACGCCTGGCAGGGCCTGGTGGCGCCGGCCGCCACGCCCAAGGACGTGCAGGCCCGGCTCGGCACCGAGCTCGGCAAGGCCATGAACGATCCGGCCGTGCGGCAAAAGCTCTTCGATGCCGGCTGGGAGGCACGCCCGGCCGATGCCGCCGAGATGACGCGCTACGCCGAGTCCGAACGCAAGAAGTGGCATGCGCTGATCAAGGCGCGCGACATCAAACTGGACTGAGAGCCCATGAAGATCGATCACCTCATCGACGGCAAGCCGATCGCCGGCACCGACTATTTCGAGACCGTCAATCCGGCCACGCAGGAGGTGCTGGCCGAGGTCGCGTCGGGCGGCGAAGCGCAAGTCAATGCGGCCGTTGCCGCCGCGAAGGCCGCCTTTCCGAAGTGGGCCGGCATGCCCGCGCCGCAGCGCGCGAAGCTGATCCGCAAGCTGGGTGACCTGATCGCGGCCCACGTGCCCGAGCTGGCGCGCACCGAGACCGACGACTGCGGCCAGGTCATCGCCCAGACCGGCAAGCAGCTGGTGCCGCGCGCGGCCGACAACTTCTACTACTTCGCCGAGATGTGCACGCGGGTCGATGGCCACACCTATCCGACCGAGACGCACCTCAACTACACGCTGTTCCACCCGGTCGGCGTGTGTGCACTGATCTCGCCCTGGAACGTGCCCTTCATGACCGCCACCTGGAAGGTCGCGCCCTGCCTCGCCTTCGGCAACACCGCGGTGCTCAAGATGAGCGAGCTGTCGCCGCTCACCGCCGCGCGCCTGGGCGAGCTGGCGCTGGAAGCCGGCATTCCGCCGGGCGTGCTGAACCTGGTGCACGGCTACGGCAAGGAAGCCGGCGAGCCGCTGGTGGCGCACCCGGACGTGCGGGCGATCTCCTTCACTGGCTCCACCGCCACCGGCAACCGCATCGTGAAGAGCGCGGGCCTGAAGAAGTTCAGCATGGAACTGGGCGGCAAGAGCCCCTTCGTGATCTTCGACGACGCGGACCTGGACCGCGCGCTCGACGCGGCCTTGTTCATGATCTTCAGCAACAACGGCGAGCGCTGCACCGCGGGCTCGCGCATCCTGGTGCAGCAGTCGATCTACGCGGACTTCGCGGCGAAGTTCGCCGAGCGAGCCAGGCGCATCGTGGTCGGCGATCCGCTGGATGAGAAGACCATCGTCGGCCCGATGATCTCGCAGGCCCACCTGGCCAAGGTGCGCAGCTACATCGAGCTCGGTCCGAAGGAAGGCGCGACGCTGCTGTGCGGCGGCCTCGAGGTGCCGCAGCTGCCGGAGCGCGTGCGCCGCGGCAACTACGTCGCACCGACGGTCTTCGCCGACGTGGACAACCGCATGAAGATCGCGCAGGACGAGATCTTCGGACCCGTGGCCTGCCTGATCCCTTTCAAGGACGAGGCCGACGCGATCCGCCTGGCCAACGACATCCAGTACGGGTTGAGCAGCTACGTGTGGACCGAGAACATCGGCCGCGCGCACCGCGTCGCCGCGGCCGTCGAGGCCGGCATGTGCTTCGTCAACAGCCAGAACGTCAGGGACTTGCGCCAGCCCTTCGGCGGCACCAAGGCCTCGGGCACCGGCCGCGAGGGCGGCACCTGGAGCTACGAGGTCTTCTGCGAGCCGAAGAACGTGGCGGTGTCGCTGGGTTCGCACCACATCCCGCACTGGGGAGCTTGACCATGGGCACGCTCGCACTCGCCGCCAAGATCACGCACGTCCCTTCGATGTACCTGTCGGAATTCCCTGGCCCGAACTTCGGCTGCCGCGACGCAGCGATCAACGGCCACAAGGAAATCGACCGGCGCTGCCGCGAGCTGGGCGTCGACACCATCGTGGTCTTCGACGTGCACTGGCAGGTCAACAGCGAATACCACATCAACTGCGGCCCGAAGTTCGAGGGCGTCTACACCAGCAACGAGCTGCCGCACTTCATCAAGAACATGCCCTATGCCTACCCGGGCAATCCGGCGCTGGGCCACCTCATTGCCGACGTGGCGAACGAGATGGGCGTGAAGAGCCGCGCCCACAGCGACACCACGCTGGAGCTGGAATACGGCACGCTGGTGCCGATGCGCTACATGAATGCCGACCAGCACTACAAGGTGATCAGCATCAGCGGCTGGTGCGACTGGCACGACCTCACCGAATCCGGCCGCTTCGGCCTTGCCGTGCGGCGCGCCATCGAGGAGCGCTACGACGGCACGGTGGCGGTGTTCGCCAGCGGCTCGCTGTCGCACCACTTCGCGGACAACGGCCGCGCGCCGGAGTTCATGCACAAGGTCTACGACCCCTTCCTCGAGCAGGTCGACCATCGCGTGGTCGAACTGTGGAAAGCCGGCGAATGGAAGACCTTCGTCGGCATGCTGCCGATGTATGCCGAGAAGTGCTGGGGCGAAGGCGACATGCACGACACGGCCATGCTGCTGGGCCTGCTGGGCTGGGACCGCTACACCGCGCCGGTGGAGATCGTCACGCCCTACTTCGGCAGCTCGGGCACGGGGCAGATCAATGCGATCTTTCCAGTGACGCCGCTGCCGGCACAAGCCAACGCCTGAGAAGCCACCCATGCCTCATCTCGTGATCCTCTACACGCCCGACGTCGAAGCCGACGCCGACATGCCGGCGCTGTGCCGCGCCCTCGCCGACACCATGCTCGAACAGCGCGACGACCAGGAGCGCCCGGTCTTTCCCGTCGGCGGCACGCGTGTGCTGGCCTATCCGGCCGCGCACTTTGCAGTGGCCGACGGCTCGGGCGAGCATGGCTTCGTCTACCTCAACCTGCGCATGGCGGCGGGACGCGCCGACGCGGTGAAGAAGCGCATCGGCGATGCCTTGCTCGCGCGGCTGAAGCGGCATGTCGAGCCCTTGCTTGCGAAGCGGCATGTCGGCATCACGCTGCAGATCGACGAAGCGCCGGGCCAGGTTTACGACGGCAAGTGCGGCAACCTGCATTCACTTTTTCAACCCTGACATGCTCGACAAGAAGCTGATCCAGCAACTCGCGGCCGAGCTGCACGAAAGCGAGAAGTCGCGCGTACAGCTGCGGCATTTCTCGACGCGCCATCCCGAGATGACGGTCGAGGATGGCTACGCCATCTCGCGCGAATGGGTGAAGGCCAAGCTGGCCGAAGGCCGCGTGGTCAGGGGCCACAAGATCGGCTTGACCTCGCGCGCCATGCAGCAGGCCAGCCGGATCACCGAGCCGGACTACGGCACGCTGCTGGACGACATGTTCTTCGAGCAGGGTGGGGACATCCCCTTCACCCGCTTCATCGCGCCGCGCATCGAAGTCGAGCTCGCCTTCGTCCTGGGCAAGCGGCTGCAGGGGCCGAACGTGAACATCTTCGACGTGCTCGCCGCCACCGACTACGTGGTGCCGGCCATCGAGATCATCGATGCGCGCATCGAGCAGCTCGACCGCGAGACCGGCGCCATGCGCAAGGTCTTCGACACCATCGCCGACAACGCGGCCAACGCCGGCATCGTGACCGGCGGCCGGCCGGTGAAGCCCGACGCGGTGGACCTGCGCTGGGTCGGCGCCCTGCTCTACAAGAACGGCGTGATCGAGGAGTCCGGGCTGGCCGCGGCCGTGCTCAACCACCCGGCCACCGGCGTGGCCTGGCTGGCCAACAAGCTCGCGCCCTGGGGCGAGTGCCTGGAGGCCGGCGAGGTGGTGCTGGGCGGCTCGTTCACCCGGCCGACCACCGCCAAGCCGGGCGACACCTTCCATGCCGACTACGGCCCCCTGGGCTCCATCGCCTTCCGTCTCGTTTGAAAAAGAACACCATGCAAACCCCCACCAATCCCTTCAAGCAAGCCCTGGCCGAGAAGCGTGCGCAGATCGGCCTCTGGCTCGGCTTGGCCGACGGCTACAGCGCGGAGATCTGCGCGGGCGCCGGCTTCGACTGGCTGCTGATCGACGGCGAGCATTCGCCCAACGGCCTGCGCAGCGTCCTGCAGCAGGCGCAAGCCATTGCGGCCTATCCGGGCGTGAACGCCATCGCGCGCGTGCCCGTCGGCCATGGCGACGCAGGCACGGCGCTGATCAAGCAATACCTCGACCTCGGCGTGCAGACCCTGCTGGTGCCGATGGTCGATACGCCCGAACAGGCGAGCGCCATCGTGCGTGCCATGCGCTATCCGCCGCAGGGTATTCGCGGCATGGGCGGCGCCCGCGCCTCGCGCTGGGGCCGCTACCCGGCCTATGCCAGGGAGGCCAACTCGCAGGTCTGCCTTCTGGTGCAGGCCGAGTCGCGCGAAGCGCTGGCGAACCTGGACGCGATCGCCGCAGTCGACGGCGTCGATGGCGTTTTCATCGGTCCGGCCGACCTGTCGGCCTCGCTCGGCCATGTCGGCGACTCGAACCATGCCGAGGTGCAGGCGGCCATCGACGACGCGATCGCACGCATCCAGGGCGCCGGCAAGGCCGCCGGCATCCTGACGCCCGACGAGACACTGGCGCAGAAGTACCTGGAGCTGGGCGCACTCTTCGTCGCGGTCGGCCTGGACACCAATCTCCTGGTGCGCAGCACCAACGCGCTGGCCGCCCGCTTCAAGGGCGCTCCGAAGCCGACATCCGCGGGCGGCACGTACTGACAACACCACGAGCCGCAGGGCCGCTCCCAAGTCGAACAGCACCGTAGCCGAAGGTATTCCAGTGACCGATCCCAAGCGCTTCCGCTCCGCGATCATCCGCGAGGGCACCATCCGCGCCACCACGCGCAGCTTCCTGCATGCGCTGGGCCAGGACGACGAGGACATCGCGCGTCCGCACATCGGCGTGTTCCACACCGGCGGCGAGATGAGCCCCTGCAACCTCAACCTGCGCGAGCAGGCGCAGCATGCCAAGACCGGCATCTACGCCGGCGGCGGCACGCCGCACGAGTGCCCGGTGGTGTCGGTGAGCGACGGCCTGACGATGGCGCACTCGGGCATGCGCTTTTCGTTGATCTCGCGCGAGCTGATCGCCGACAGCGTGGAAGCATCGACGCGCGGCCATCAGTGGGACGGCATCTTCGCCATCGGCGCCTGCGACAAGAACCTGCCCGGCCTGATGATGGGCATGGTCCGCTGCAACGTGCCCAGCGTGTTCGTGCACGGCGGCTCGGCCCTGCCCGGCCAGATGCCGGGGCCGGACGGCCGCGACCTCAACGTGGTCGACACCTACGAGACCATCGGCAAGGTGCTGGCCGGCGACGCGACGCATGAAGAGCTCGACGCCATGAGCCGCGCCTGCCTGCCCACCGCCGGCGCCTGCGCGGGCCAGTTCACCGCCAACACCATGGGCATGGTGTCGGAGGCGCTGGGGCTGGCGCCGATCGGCTCCAGCATGGTGCCGGCCGTGTTCAGCGAGCGCGCGCCGCTGATGCGCCGCGCCGCGAAGCAGCTTATGAAGGCCGTGATGGGCGAAGGCCCGCTGCCGCGCGATGTCGTCACGCGCCAGGCGCTGGAGAACGCCTGCGCCCTGGTCTCGGCCACCGGCGGCTCGACCAATGCGGCGTTGCATCTGCCGGCCATTGCACACGAAGCCGGCATCAAGTTCCACCTCGACGACGTGGCCGAGGTCTTCGCGCGCACGCCGCTCGTCGCCGACCTGCGCCCGGGTGGGCAGTACCTGGCGCGCGACGTGTTCTACATCGGCGGCGCCGGCGTGATCCTGCGCACGCTGCTCGAACAGGGCCACCTGCATGGCGACGCGCTCACCTTCACCGGCCGCACGCTGGCCGAGGAAGTGGCCGGTGCGCCCGCACCCGACGGCCGCGTGGTGCGCAAGGCCGGCGACCCGATCTCGCGCGATGGTGGCCTGGCCGTGCTCAAGGGCAACCTGTGCCCGGACGGAGCCCTGCTCAAGACCGCGGGCCTGAAAACGCTGGTGCACCGCGGGCCGGCACGCGTCTTCGAGTCCGAGGAAGAAGCGCAGGCCGCCGTGCAGAACCGCCGCTACCAGGCCGGCGACGTGATCGTGATCCGCAACGAAGGCCCCAGGGGCAGCCCCGGCATGCGGGAGATGCTGGGCATCACCGCGCTGCTCTACGGCCAGGGCATGGGCGACAAGGTCGCGCTGCTGACCGACGGCCGGTTTTCCGGCGCGACGCGCGGCCTGTGCATCGGCTATGCGGGGCCGGAGGCGGCCGAGGGCGGCCCGATCGCGGCATTGCGCGACGGCGACATCGTCTCCATCGACGCGCGTCCCGAGGCGCGCAGCATCACGGTCGAACTGAGCGACGGCGAGATCGCCGCGCGGCTGGCCGGACGTCAGGTAAACGCGGGGGTCCGGCACACCGGCTTGCTGGAAAAATATGCCCTCACCGTGCGCCCCAGCCATCAGGGCGCCGTGACCCATTCGGGCGCAGTCACCTGGCTGCGCGACGAATCCTGAAACGCCCTCACACGGAGACTCCCGCATCATGACCATCACACGCCGCCACCTGCTCCAGACCACCGGCGCCTCGGCCCTGCTTGCCAGCCTGGGCCAGCAAGCCTTCGCGCAGGCGCAGCCCTTCGAGACCGCGCGCCTGATCACCGGCTTCGCGGCCGGCGGCACCTCCGACACCCTGTGCCGCCGTGTCGCAAGCCGCCTGCAGCCCGACTACGGCAAGGCCGTGGTGGTGGAGAACCGCACCGGCGCGGGCGGCCAGATCGCCGTCACCTACGTCAAGGGCCAGCCGGCCGATGGCGCCACGATCCTGCAGACGCCGACTTCCATCCTCACCATCTATCCGCACATCTACAAGAAGCTGCCGTACGACCCGCTGGTGGACCTCACGCCGCTGACGGTCGCCTGCCAGTTCGACTTCGGCTTTGCCGTCGGCCCGGCCGTGCCGGCCTCGGTGAAGTCGGTGCCCGAGTACCTCGCCTGGGCCAAGACCCATCCGGAAGGCGCCAACTACGGATCGCCGGCGGCCGGATCGACGCCACACTTCATCGGCGCGCTGCTCGGCAAGAACGCGGGCGTGGATCTCAAGCACGCGGCCTACCGCGGCACGCAGCCGGCCATGCTCGACCTGCTGGGCGGCAACGTGGCCGCGGTGTCGGGCCCCATCGGCGACATCACGCAGCACCTGGCCTCGGGCAAGGTGCGCATCCTCGGGGTCTCCGGCGCCAAGCGCAGCCGCTTCGCGCCGGATGTGCCGACCTTCGAGGAGCAGGGCGTCAAGAACGTCACGCACAGCGAATGGTTCGCCTTCCTGCTGCCGGCCAAGGCATCGCCCGAAGTAGTGGCGCGCGCCAATGCGGCCATGAAGACGGCGCTGGCGCAGAAGGACGTGATCGACGGGCTTGCCACCTTCGGGCTGGAGGCGATGTCCTCTTCGCCGGCAGAGCTGACCGATCTGATCAAGAAAGACACCGCCAAGTGGGCCCCCATCGTGAAGCAGATCGGCTTCACCGCAGAGGGCTAGACATGCAAAGGAACTGCCGATGAACACGCCACTCGCCATGCCGGCCGCCGCCGCGGCCCGCCCCGCCATCCATCCCGACGAGCAGGAGGCGCGCCTGCAACTGGCCGCCTGCTACCGCGTGTTCGCGATGCTGGGCTGGACCGAGATGATCTACAACCACATCACGGTGCGGCTGCCCGACAGCGTGACGGGTGGCGAGAAGCAGTTCCTGATCAACCCCTTCGGCTTGCACTACAGCGAGGTCACGGCCAGCAACCTGGTCAAGATCGACCTGCAGGGCAAGGTGCTCGACGGCTCGCGCCATCCGGTCAACCCGGCCGGCTTCACCGTGCATGCCGCCATCCATGACGGCCTGCCCGATGCGCATTGCGTGATGCACACGCACACCACCGCCGGCGTGGCCGTCGCCTGCCTGCAGGGCGGCCTGCAGCAGAGCAACTTCTACACCGCGCAGCTGCACGACATGGTGGCGTACCACGACTTCGAGGGCATCACCATCCATGCCGACGAGGGCCCGCGCCTGCTGAAGAGCATCGGCAACCGGCCGGCCGTGATCCTGCGCAACCATGGCCTGCTGGCCTGGGGCCACACGCTGCCGCAGACCTTCGCCATCCTCTGGACCCTGCAGCGCGCCTGCGAGATCCAGATGGCCACCCTGTCGATGGGCGCGCCGATTCCCGTGTCTGAAGAGATCGCGCGCAAGTGCACCCGCGACGCGCTGCAGTTCAACCCGAAGCACGGCGGCGGGCAGGACGTGTTCGATGCGCTGGTAAGGCAGATCGACCGCATCGACGACTCCTACAAGCACTGAACGGACAGCGATGAAAGTCTGCATCTACGGCGCCGGCGCGATCGGCGGTTGGATCGGTGTCGGTCTCGCGCAGGCAGGCTGCCGTCTCGACGTGGTGGCGCGCGGCGCGACGCTCGAAGCCCTGCAGCGCGAAGGCTTGAGCGTGGTGCGCGGCGATCAGCGCACGCGCGTCGCGGTCCATGCGGTGGCAGACCCGGCCGAGCTGGGCGTGCAGGACCTGGTGGTGATCGCGGTGAAGGCGCCGGCCCTGCCCGCTGTCGCCGCGCGTATCGCGCCGCTGCTCGGGCCCGAGACGATCGTGTTGACCGCGATGAACGGCGTGCCGTGGTGGTTCCTGCAGGGCGGCTTCGGCGGCCCGCTCGCAGGCACGCAGCTGGAGGCGGTGGACCCGGGAGGGAAGATCGACGCCGCCATTCCTGCGCGCCATGTGATCGGCGGCGTGGTGCACGCCAGCTGCTCGCTCGACGGCCCCGGCGTGGTCCGGCATCACTTCGGCAATGGCCTGATCATCGGAGAGCCCTCAGGCACAGCGACGCCGCGCGCGCAAAAGCTCGAGGCCCTGCTGAAGCAGGCCGGCTTCGAGGCCCGCCTTTCGGCGCAGATCCAGAAGGACGTCTGGTACAAGCTCTGGGGCAACATGACGGTCAACCCCATCAGCGCGCTGACCGGCGCCACCACCGACCTCATCCTCAACGACGAGCTGGTGCGCGGCTTCATCTCGACCATCATGCTGGAGGCGCGCGACATTGGCGAACGCATCGGCGTGCCGATCGCCGAGAGTCCCGAGGACCGGCACGCGGTCACGCGCAAGCTGGGCGCGTTCAAGACTTCGATGCTGCAGGACGTCGAAGCCCACAGGCCGGTGGAGCTCGATGCGCTGGTGTCGGTGGTGCGCGAGCTGGGGCAACGTGCGGGTGTGGCGACGCCGTTTACCGATGCGCTGCTGGGATTGGCGCGGTTGCAGGCGCGGCAGCTTGGGTTGTACTGAAGCGAAGGCCGCTCAGCGCTTGACCAACAACGGCAAGGTCCGGGTCAGTGGCCATCCGCGCCTTCGTCAGTCCACCGTCACCGGCACGCGCGGCGCCACGGCGCACATCAGCTCGTAGCCGACGGTGCCCGCGGCCTGCGCGACCTCGTCGATGGGCAGCACGGCGCCATTCGACGCACGCCCCCACAGCGTGACCTCGGCGCCGAAGCGCGCATCGGGCACCGGCGTGAGGTCCACCGTGATCATGTCCATGCTGACGCGCCCGACCATGCGCGTGCGCACGCCGTTCACCAGCACCGGCGTGCCGGTGTCGCAGTGGCGCGGATAGCCATCGGCATAGCCGACCGCGGCGACGCCGATGGTGAGCGGCCCTTCGGCGGTGAAGCGGGAGCCATAGCCGACGGTGTCGCCCGCGGCCAGGGTCTGCACCGAGATCAGCCGCGTGGAGAGCGTCATCGTCGGCTGCAGCTGCCAGTGCGCCGCATCGTGCGCGGGAAAGTCGGGCGCGCTGCCGTACAGCAGGATGCCGGGACGCACCCAGTCGGCGCGGGTCGTTGCGGCATGGCGCAAGGTGGCCGCGCTGTTGGCGATCGAGCGCTCGCCCGGCAGGTCGCGCGTGAAGCGTTCGAAGACCTCGAGCTGATGGGCCACGCCGCGCTCGCCGTCGGCGTCGCTGAAGTGGGTCATCAGCGAGATCTCGTCGACCTGCGGCAGCGCGTCGAGGCGCGTCCAGGCGGCACGGAAGCGCTCGGGCGGGAAGCCGAGGCGGTTCATCCCCGAGTTCATCTTGAGGAACACGCGCTGCGGCGCCTGGGTCTTGTGGGCGGCCAGCATGTCGATCTGCGCGTCGCAGTGCACGGTGTGCCAGAGCTCGAGGCGCGAGCACAGCTCCAGGTCGCGCGGCTCGAACACGCCTTCCAGCAGCAGCACCGGGCCGCGCCAGCCGAGGGCGCGCACGCGCTCGGCCTCGGCCAGGTCGAGCAGCGCGAAGCCGTCGGCGGCACGGAAGGACTCGAACACGCGCTCGATGCCGTGGCCATAGGCATTGGCCTTGACCACGGCCCACACGCGGGCGTCGACAGCGGCGCGGCGCGCGCGCTCGAGGTTGTGCGCCAGCGCGGCGCGGTGGATGGTCGCGAGGATCGGACGAGGCAAGGCGAAACCCGTTCAGGACATGAGGACAAACACCCGCACGACGCGGGGCGTGGCGTCATTTTGACACTGCACCCCCATGCTATAACCGCGCATTTCCGCCAGTACCGCGGCCCACTTCCACTATCGCCAGCAGCCCCTCTGGCCAGCCAGCCCATCGATGAAGCGCGGTTTCTACACGATCATGTCGGCCCAGTTCTTCTCGTCGCTGGCCGACAACGCGCTTTTCGTTGCGGCGGTCGAACTGATGCGAGCCAGCGGCGCGGCCGAGTGGCAGCGCGCCGCGCTGGTGCCGATCTTCACCATCTTCTATGTGGCGCTGGCACCGCTGGTCGGAGCCTTCGCCGATGCGCTGCCCAAGGGGCGGGTGATGTTCATCAGCAATGCGATCAAGGTGGTCGGCTGCGTGATGATGCTTTTCGGCACGCATCCGCTGCTGGCCTATGCGGTGGTCGGCCTCGGAGCGGCGGCCTATTCGCCGGCCAAGTACGGCATCCTGACCGAGCTGCTGCCGGCCTCGCAGCTGGTCAAGGCCAACGGCTGGATCGAGGGCCTGACCATCGCCTCCATCATCCTGGGCATCGTGCTGGGCGGGCAGCTGGTGGGGCATGCGCTGTCGACCCGGCTGCTGGCGCTGGACTTCCCGGTGATCGACACCGGCATCGACACCCCGCCCGAGGCGGCGATCGCATCGCTGATCTTCATTTACATCATCGCGGCCTGGTTCAACACGCGCATCCCCGACACCGGCGTCGAGATGCGGCCGCTGCGCGCCAATCCGCAGCAGGGCATGCTGCGCAACCTGGTGGCGCTGCTGCCCGACTTCTGGCATTGCAACTCGCGCCTGTGGCGCGACAAGCTGGGCCAGATCTCGCTGGCGACCACCACGCTGTTCTGGGGCGCGGGCGGCAACCTCAAGTACATCGTGCTGGCGTGGGCTTCGCTGGCGCTGGGCTACAACACGGCGCAGGCGTCTTCACTGACCGGCGTGGTGGCGATCGGCACCGCGGTGGGCGCGGTGGTGGCGTCGATGCGCATGCGCCTGGACATGGCGACGCGCGTGATCCCGCTGGGCATCGGCATGGGCGTCCTGGTGATCGGGATGAACTTCATCGGCAACATCTGGGTCGCGGTGCCTTTCCTCATCCTGCTGGGCGGGCTGGGCGGCTTCCTGGTGGTGCCCATGAATGCGCTGCTGCAGCACCGCGGCCACAACCTGATGGGCGCCGGCCGCTCGATCGCAGTGCAGAACTTCAACGAGCAGGCCTGCATCCTGATCCTCGGCGCCTTCTACAGCGCCTGCACCGGCCTGGGGCTGTCGGCGTATTCGGCGATCACGGCCTTCGGGCTGGTGGTGGCGGGCTTCATGTGGCTCATCAAGCGCTGGCATCGCAACAACCTGCAGCGCTATCCCGAAGAGGTCGAACACCTGCTCGCGATCGCCCGCAGCGACAAGCATCACTGAGTCTGTCGCCGCCTTGCCTGCATTAGCGCTCGTCTTCAACGCCTTCGTCTGGGGCGTCTCGTGGTTTCCCTTCCGCCAGATCGAGGCCCATGGGCTGCACCCGGTCTGGGCCACAGCGCTCATCTATGCGGTGATCACGCTGGCGATGGGATCGCTGCGCCGCCATGCCTGGCAGGCCTTCGCGACGTGGCCGGGGCTCGCGCTGCTGGGGCTGGCGGCCGGCTTCACCAACGTGGGCTTCAACTGGGCAGTGACGCAGGGCGACGTGGTACGGGTGGTGCTGCTGTTCTACCTGATGCCGTTGTGGAGCGTGCTGCTGGCCTGGATCTTCCTCGGCGAGCGGCCCGGCCCTGCGGCACTCGCGCGCGTGGCGCTCGCGCTGGCCGGCGTGGCTGTCGTGCTCAAGACGCCGGAGACCGACTGGCCGGTGCCGGCGAGCCTGCCCGACTGGCTGGGCGTGGCGGCCGGCTTCTGCTTCGCGGTGACCAACATCCTGCTGCGCCGGCTGCGCGCGGCCCCCGGCGAATCGCGTGCCATCGCCATGTTCGGCGGCTGCGCGCTGGTGGCGGGGCTGGCGGCGGCGGCCGGCACGGCGCTGGGCGCCATCGCGCCGCCGGCATTGCAATTGCCTGCCGCAGCAGGGTGGGCGGGCTGGGCCGCGCTGCTGGGCGCGGGCTTCGTCTTCGCCAACGTCTGCCTGCAGTACGGCGCCGCGCGGCTGGCGGCCAGCGCCACCGCGGTGATCATGCTGTCCGAGGTGCTGTTCGCCAGCGTCTCCTCCGTGGCGTTGGGCGCGGCCACGCTGGATGCCCGCATCTGGGCCGGCGGCGCGCTGATCGTGGTGGCGGCCTTGTGGTCCTCGTTTGCACGAACGAACGGCCGCGAGGATGATCGGCATTCCCGCATCCTGGAGGACACGCCATCATGACCAGCGTCTACGACTTCGAAGCCCGGCAGATCGACGGCACCGATGTGCCGCTGTCGCGGTACAAGGGGCAGGTGCTTCTGATCGTCAACACCGCGAGCAAGTGCGGCTTCACGCCGCAGTTCGAGGGCCTCGAGGCGCTGCACAAGAAGTACGCCGGCCAGGGCCTCGCGGTGCTCGGCTTCCCCTCCAACCAGTTCGGCAACCAGGACCCGGGCACAAACGAGGAGATCGGCGCCTTCTGCGTGAAGAACTACGGCGTGAGCTTCCCGATGATGGAGAAGATCGAGGTCAATGGCTCGGGCGCGACGCCGCTCTACAAGTGGCTCACGAAAGAGGCGCCGGGCCTGCTGGGCAGCACGGCCATCAAGTGGAACTTCACCAAGTTCCTGATCGGCAAGGACGGGCGGGTGCTCAAGCGCTATGCGCCGCTGGACACGCCGGCCTCGATGGAGCGGGACATCGAGAGGGCGCTGGCGGCCTGAGGAGCCGGGCGCTCAGAAGCGGAAGTCGGCAGTCTGCGAGCCGCGGCCGACGGTGACGGTGTGGGTCTTGACCATGCCTTCGGTCGACGCCTCCACCGTGTAGCGGCCGGCCGGCAGGTCGACCAGGCACACGGGACCGGAGGCACGCATTGCCAGTGCCGTGTCGCCACCGGCGGACTTGATGGTGACGTCCACGTTCGCCAGGTAGGCGCCGTCGGCGCGCGCGAACAGCAGCGCGAGCGGATGGTCCTTCATCGCGGCACGCATGGCGTCGGATTCGTCCGAGCCGATTCCTCCACATGCGAAGCGTGCGTTGCCTTGCACCTTCATGGCGGGTAGCGTGCCGGTGCCTGGATTCGTGGTCTGCGCGTGGGACGCCAGCGGTACCGCCGCGCAGGCACAGGCGAACGCCGCGCCGCGGAACAGCCGATGAAGACATAGGTTTCGCATGGTCATGCTCCCGAGGTGAAGAACAGGACATCGTGCCGCGCCAGCGCGGGACGGTGGGTCGGACCACGGCTCCTTCGCTTGTGCGATCCGCGGAAATCAGGGTTTGCACTGTCCTCTCTGGCGAACATTCGTCAGATTTGACGCCGGGATTCGCGACAAGAATTTCGCCGTCCATCTCGGCGCAGGGATGCATGAACAGAGGTCGGCATGTCCGGCCTCGGCGCCAACAACCATCGGGTCCGAACATGAGCCTCCTCAGTGCATCTCTTCGTCCCTTGGCTTGCGCCGCCCTCTGCCTGTCTCTCGCTGCATGTGGCGGCGGGGGTGATGGCGGGTGCTCGACATGCGCGCTCCTGGCTTTGACGACGAGTGCCCCGGCATCGACGACAACGCCCCCGGAGCCGGCGGGCAACCCGCCGCCTTCGACGGAAAGTCCAGTACAGCCGTCGAATCCCGCAAGCCCCGTGAACCCCGCGAATCCTGCGGAGCCCCCCGTACCCGACAGTCCTGCAGTGGGGGATCCGGCACCTCCGACTCCCAGCTACGCCATCGGCGGCACCCTCACCGGCTTGGCCGGCAACACCAAGCTGGTCCTGCTCGCCAACGGCGGCGACGCGCTGACATTGGCAGCCAATGGCGCCTTCAGTTTTGCTGCGCCCATCGCCTTCAATACCGCGTATGCGGTGACGGTAGGCACGCACCCTCTGTGGCAGAACTGCAGAGTGAGCAACGGCAGCGGGACGGCCACCGCCGATGTGAACAGCGTGCAGGTGAACTGCGACGGGGCGCAGGCACTAGTCACGACGCTCGCCGGCTCCGCGACGTCAGGTTCAAACAACGCCACCGGCGCTGCCGCGTCGTTCGCTGCGCTTACAGCCGTCACTATGGACATCAGCGGCAATCTCTACGTGGCGGATTACGGCAACAACCTGATCCGCAAGATTTCGCCGAATGGGGATGTCAGCACCCTGGCCGGGGCCGGCCCAACGATGCCGGGCTCGACCGATGGCTCAGGCATCAATGCGCGTTTCAGCGGGCCGTGGAGTGTGGACGTCGATGCCAGCGGCAATCTCTACGTGATCGACGGCAACAACCTGCTGATCCGCAAGGTGACGCCGGATGGCACCGTCACAACCTTGGCGGGCTCCATGACATCGGGCTGGGTCGACGGCCAAGGTACCGCTGCGTCGTTCATACAGCCGAACGGGCTGAGAGTGGATGCCAACGGCAATATCTATGTCGCCGATGGCAACATGATCCGCAAGATCACACCAGAGGGTGTCGTCAGCACCCTGGCCGGCTCCACGACAGCAGGCTTTGCCGATGGCACTGGGAGCGCCGCAAGATTCAATAAGGCATGGGGCCTCGGTATCGACGCCAGCGGCCATCTCCATGTGGTAGATCGTGGCAACAACAAAATCCGGAAGGTCACGCCGGGCGGGGTTGTCACTTCCCTGGAAAGCTCTCAAACGCCAGGCTCGGCCGACGACATTGGTGCCGCCGCACAGTTCAGCGATCTTTACGATGTAACGGCGGATCTCGACGGCAATCTCTATGCGGTTTCCAGCACCGTGATCCGCAAGATCACACCGGTGCGCTGATTCAATTGATCGCAGCGATGCAACAGGCAAGTTGGATTGAACGCTGTCACGCCTTCAACGCCTCGTCCAGCACTTCCACCCAATGCCGCACCGGCACCCCGCTGCCGCTTTGCAGGTGCGTGATGCAGCCGATGTTGGCCGAGATGATTGCTGCGGGCCGGAGCTGGTCGAGGTGCCCCAGCTTGCGATCGCGCAGCGCATAGGCCAGCTCAGGCTGCAGCACGGAGTACGTCCCGGCCGAGCCGCAGCACAGGTGCGACTCGTTCTTCGCGACCTGGATGTCGAAGCCGAGCGCCCGCAGGTTCACCTCGACCCCGCCGCGCAGCTTCTGCCCGTGCTGCAGCGTGCAAGGCGGGTGGTAGGCGAAGACGCCGGGCGGTGCGCTCATACGGTCCTTCAACAGCGGCACCAGCTCGGGCAGCAACTCGCTCAGGTCGCGCGTGAGTGCGCTGATGCGCTCGGCCTTCGGCGCATAGGCCGGTTCGTCGCGCAGCAGGTGGCCGTACTCGCGCACGGTGACGCCGCAGCCCGAAGCATTCATCACGATCGCCTCGACCGCACCTTCTTCGACGAAGGGCCACCACGCGTCGATGTTGGCGCGCATCTGCGCCTTGCCGCCTTCCTGGTCGTTGAGGTGGAACTTCACCGCGCCGCAGCAACCCGCGGCCGGCGCAATGACCGCCTCGATGCCCGCCGCATCGAGCACGCGCGCGGTCGCGCTGTTGATGTTGGGCGCCATCGAAGGCTGCACGCAGCCGGCCAGCATCAGCACCTTGCGCGCATGGCTGCGCGCGGGCCAGGGCCCGGCGGACTGCGGCGCCGGCACCTTGGCCTTGAGCTTGGCGGGCAGCAGGCCGCGCATCGACTGGCCCAGCTTCATCGCGGGACCGAAGAGCGGTGAAGGCAACGCCTCCTTCAGCGTCCAGCGCAGCGCGCCTTCCATCGCGGGCCGCGGCACCTTCTCGTCGACGATCCTGCGGCCGATGTCGACCAGGTGGCCGTACTGCACGCCGCTCGGACACGTGGTCTCGCAGTTGCGGCAGGTCAGGCAGCGGTCCAGATGCAGCTGCGTGCTGCGCGTGGGCTCCTTGCCCTCGAGCACCTGCTTGATCAGGTAGATGCGCCCGCGCGGGCCGTCGAGCTCGTCGCCCAGCAGCTGGTAGGTAGGGCAGGTCGCGGTGCAGAAGCCGCAATGCACGCACTTGCGCAGGATGGCCTCGGCCTCCTGGCCGTCGGCGGTGTTCCGGAATTCGGGGGCGAGCTCGGTTTGCATCTCAAGTCGTTGGCAAGAGCCGCGCGCGATCGAACACGGCATGGGGATCGAACTCGCGCATCAGCGCTTCGTGGATGCGCCGCAGCGGCGCGCTCAAGGCATCGAAGCGGCGTGTGACGGTGCTGGCGCCGTCCGCCGTCATGAACAGCGTCGCATGGCCGCCCGCGGAGCGAGCCGCTTCCCTGAGTCGTTCGCCCTCGCCGGGCGACACCAGATACCAGCGCTGCGCGCCATGCCACTCGATCAACGGCGGCTCTTCCAGCGGGAGCACCGGCGCGGTCTGCGGCAAAGACAGGCGCCACAGCTCGCGCCCTTCGCGCGCGGCGAACCAGGACAGGCGCAGGTCGCGCGTGGCCTCCCAGTCGGCCCGGGCCTGCGCATCGTCCTGCCGCTCGCCGCCGAGATGGGTGCAGGCCGCCGCCACCGCAGCCGTCGCACCGCGCAGGCGCAGCCAGAGGCGGCCCCGGCCCTGCTCGTGCGCCCAGCGGCTGGCGTTGAGCGGCAGCGGCTGGCCCCCCCAGCCGTTGAGCAGGCGCAGCGCGTCGGCCTGGTGGCAGTCGAAGATCAGCGTGGCCTCGGCGGGCGGCACGGGCAGCACCTTGAGGCTGACTTCGGTGATCAGCCCCAGCACGCCCAACGAGCCGGCCAGCACGCGCGACACGTCGTAGCCGGCGACGTTCTTCATGACCTGGCCGCCGAAGGTGAGCAGCTCGCCGCGGCCGTTGAGAAGCTGCGCGCCCAGCACATAGTCCCGCACGGCCCCGACGCTCGCGCGTGCCGGGCCGCTCAGGCCGGCAGCGACCATGCCTCCGACCGTACCGCCGCCGCCGAAGCGCGGCGGCTCGAAGGGCAGGCACTGGCCCCGCTCGGCCAGCAGGGCTTCCAACTCGACCAGCTGCGTGCCGGCGCGCGCGGTGACGACGAGCTCGCTGGGCTCGTAGCTCACGACGCCCTGCAGCCCGGCGGTAGGGAGCGGTTCGCCGCGCGGCGGCTCGCCGTAGAAGTCCTTGGTGCCGGCGCCGCGGATGCGCAGCACGGCGCGCTCGGTGGCGGCGGCGCGGATGCGTTCGGAGATCTGGCGGAGGGCTGGATCCATGCGGGGATGGTAGCGCCCGGTCAGGCCCACGCCGGGCCGCCCCGGCGCGGCCTGCGAGCGTGGGGGCATTCACGATTCCGCGAAGAAATTGACGGGCAGTCCCGGCACGTCCGCACGCAACGCGATCACGTGGCCGGAGGCCGGCCGCTGCTCGAGCTCCTCGGCGGACCGCCCGTGGCGAGCGCTGGTGACGAACAGCGTGCGCAGGTCGTCGCCGCCGAAGCAGGGCATGGTCGGGCATTGCACCGGCACGGGCAGCGCAGCCACGAGCTCGCCGGCGGGCGAGAAGCGCAGCAGCTGGCCGCCCTCGAACATCGCGACCCAGTAGTGGCCCTCGGCATCGACCGTGGCACCGTCCGGCCGCCCTTGGTAGCCCCGCGGCGACGCCGGCGACCAGCCCTCGGGCTTGGCGCCGAACTGGCGGAACGCGCGCGGACGCGACAGGCGGCTGGCCTCGGCGTCCCAGTCCCAGGCGCTCACGCAGTGCGCGGCCGTGTCGGCCCAGTAAAGCGTGGACGCATCCGGCGCGAAGGCCAGGCCGTTCGCGGTAGTGACGCCATCGGCCATCCGCGCGAGGAGCGGCGCGCCGCCGCGGCGCGCATCGAGGCAGTAGAGCGCACCGCTGGCGCGGTCCTTCGCCTCGTTGAGCGTGCCGGCCCAGAAGCGGCCCTGCGCGTCGCACTTGCCGTCGTTGAAACGCATGGTGCGCGCGTCGTGGTCCACCCCCGCGAGCACCTCCAGCGCCCCGCCCCATTCGCGCGCCCGGTAGATGCCGTCACGCAGCGCGATCACCAGGCCACCGCGGGCCGCAGGCGCCATGCAGCCGGGCTCGGTGGGCAGGCTCCAGCGTTCGACGGTGGGCCCGCCCGCGATCTCGCCGCGCGTGCGCAGCACGGCGCGGCCGGGGATGTCGAGCCAGTAGAGCGAGCGCTCACGGGGATGCCAGAACGGCGATTCGCCGAGCTGGCAGAGGCTGTCGTTCAGGATGGTCCACATGCCGCCAGCTTAGGGCCTGTTGCAAAAAAAAGCCCGCTCGCGCCGAAGCACTTGCGGGCTGAACATCCAAAGGAGACTCTTGCTTTGATTGTTCCTGCAGGCGATGCCGCAGGCCGCGCGAGGCGGCCCGCTCGCCTCAGCGGTTGTAGGCTGTTTCGCCGTGGGCCGAGATGTCCAGGCCCTCGCGCTCTTCCTCTTCGCTCACGCGCAGGCCGATGGTGAGGTCGACGATCTTGTAGGCGACGAAGGAGACCACGGCGGACCACACGATGGTCAGCAGCACGGCCTTGAGCTGGATCCAGACCTGCGCGCCGATGCCGTTGGAGACGATGCCGGCCGTGACCCAGTCGCCCACCAGGCCGGGGCCGCCCAGCGCCTGGGTGTTGAACACGCCGGTCAGGATCGCACCCACGATGCCGCCCACGCCGTGCACGCCGAACACGTCCAGCGAGTCGTCCGCGCCGAGCATGCGCTTGAGGCCGTTGACGCCCCAGAGGCAGGCGAAGCCCGCGACGAAGCCGATCACGATCGCACCCATCAGGCCGACGTTGCCGGCCGCAGGCGTGATGGCCACCAGGCCGGCGACCGCACCGGATGCGGCACCCAGCATCGAAGCCTTGCCCTTCATCAGCGCTTCGCCGATGGACCAGGCGAGCACCGCCGCGGCCGTGGCCGAGAAGGTGTTCATGAAGGCCAGCACGGCGCTGGTGCCCGCTTCGAGCGCGGAGCCGGCGTTGAAGCCGAACCAGCCCACCCACAGCAGCGAGGCGCCGACCATCGTGAGCGTCAGCGAGTGCGGCGTGAAGGCTTCCTTGCCATAGCCGATGCGCTTGCCGATCAGGATGGCGCCCACCAGGCCCGCGACCGCCGCGTTGATGTGCACCACCGTGCCGCCCGCGAAATCGAGCGCGCCCCATTGCCAGATCAGGCCGGCCTTGGCGTTCATTGCGTCGACCACGTCCTTGCTGGCGTAGGCATCGGGGCCCATCCAGAACCAGACCATGTGCGCGATCGGCGTGTAGCTGAAGGTGAACCACAGCGCCATGAAGAGCAGCACGGCCGAGAACTTGATGCGCTCGGCGAAGGCGCCCACGATCAGGCAGCAGGTGATGCCGGCGAAGGTGGCCTGGAAGGCGGCGAACAGCAGCTCGGGGATGTAGACGCCCTTGCTGAAGGTCGCGCCCGGCGCGAAGGTGCCGGTGGCGGGGTCGAAGATGCCCTTCATGAAGAGCCGGTCGAAGCCGCCGATGAATGAGTTGCCCTCGGTGAAGGCCAGGCTGTAGCCGTAGATGAGCCACAGCACGACGACCATCGAGAAGGTGACCATCACCTGCATCAGCACCGACAGCATGTTCTTGCTGCGCACCAGGCCGCCGTAGAACAGCGCCAGGCCGGGAATGGTCATCATGATGACCAGCAGGGTCGACAGCAGCATCCAGGAGGTATCGCCCTTGTTGAACGAAGGCGCGGGAGCAGCGGCCGGCGCTGCTGCGGCGGCATCGGCGGGTGCGGCGGCAGCCGGAGCCGCTGCGGCGGGTGCTGCGGGCGCGGCGGCCGCCGGGGCCGTGGCGGCGGGCGCTTCGGCCGGCGCAGCCGGGGTCTGGGCGAAGCCCGCGGTGCCGGCGAGGAGCACGCCGAGCCCGAGGGCGAGAGAGACAAGCAGTTTTTTCATTGGGTCTGTTCTTTCGTGCCTCGAAGTCAAAGGGCTTCGCGGCCTGTTTCTCCGGTGCGGATGCGCACGACCTGCTCGAGGTCGTAGACGAAGATCTTGCCGTCGCCGATCTTGCCGGTGCGTGCGGCGCTCTCGACCGCCTCGATCACGCGCTCGACAAGCTCGTCGGCCACGGCCGCCTCGATCTTGACCTTGGGCAGGAAGTCGACCACGTACTCCGCGCCGCGGTAGAGCTCGGTGTGGCCCTTCTGGCGCCCGAAGCCCTTGACCTCCGTCACGGTGATGCCTTGCACCCCGATCGCCGAGAGCGACTCGCGCACCTCGTCGAGCTTGAACGGCTTGATGATGGCTGTGACCAGCTTCATGATGCTTCCCTCATAGATTCCATGATGTTTCTCCTCTGGATCGCTCTGGACGACGCGCTGTCGTGATCAGAGCGTCTTGGTCAGCGTGACGATGAATCGCGCCTTGTTGGGCGACCAGGTGCGCTCGCCGATGGGCCCGAAGCCCAGGTCGAGGCCCGGGTCGGCCACCAGCAGGTACGAGCTCTTCCTGTTGGCGCCCTGCACCGAGCCGGCCAGCGACAGGCCGTTGCCGAAGTCGTAGGAGGCGCCGACGTTGTAGTCCACGTAGCTGCGATAGCCCAGGCTGCGGATGTCGCTGCTCATGTGCGTGTAGCCCACCGCCGCCTTGAAGGTCACCTTGGGCACGATTTCCTTGGTGTAGCTCAGGTTCAGGTAGCCGGTGTTGCGGCCCTTCAGGCCCGAGCCGTCCCGCTCGCCGGCATAGTTGAAGTAGTCCTTGGACACGGTGTGCGAGTACTTCAGCGTGAACGCACCGATGGCTTCGTTGGCCCAGGTGCCGGCACCATAGAGCTCGGTGGTGTTGCCGCGGCTGTTGCCCGGGTAGATGTACGTGAGCACGCCGACGTCGAGGTCGAAGATGCCGGCCTTGAACTTGTAGCCGCCGTAGAGGTCGGTCTCGATGCTGTTGCCGTTGAGCCAGTTGACGCTGGAGTTCCAGTTGCCGATGTAGAAGCCGCTCTCGCCGAACGCATAGTCGAAGCCGCCCTGGATGGCGGGCTTGAAGGCCTTGGTCTTGGCGAAGTCGTTGTTGCCGAGCACGTCCTGATCCTGACCGCGGAACTTGTAGTTGCTGGTCAGCGCGACGTTGCCTGTGAGCTGGGCGCTCGCCAGCATCGGCAGCGCAGCGAGGGCAGCGACTGCCAGGGCAGGCGCGGTTTTACGATGCATCATCGGGAGACTCCTCGGTCGGTTTTGAAATGGTTGGATACCGATTCAAAGCAGGGAGCGTGCCAAATCGCGCGACCCGTGTGCGACGGAGCCTGGGACAGGTGCATGACGGCGACATGAACAAAAGATGGGCGCACCATCTTGGTGAAAGGGAGAGGAAATGAGCTTATCTTTGGTGCAAAGCCGTGCTTTGGTGGGTCTGGAAGCAGCAAGCGTCACGGTCGAGGTGCATCTGGCCAACGGGCTGCCCAGCTTCACGCTGTGGGATTGGCGGACGTGGAAGTGAAGGAGGCCCGGGAGCGGGTTCGTTGCGCCATCCAGAACGCCGGCCTCGAATTCCCGAGCAACAAGCGCATCACGGTCAACCTGGCGCCGGCCGACCTGCCGAAGGACTCGGGCCGCTTCGACCTGCCGATCGCGCTGGGCATCCTGGCGGCGGCAGGGCAGATCGAGGCGGCCCGGCTGGCCGGCCACGAATTCGCGGGAGAGCTCTCGCTTTCAGGGCATCTGAGGCCCGTGCGTGGTGCGCTCGCGATGGCGCTGGCGCTGCATGGCCGCGGCGTTTCGACGAAGCTGGTGCTGCCGGCAGAAAGCGCGCGGGAGGCCGCCCTGGTGCCCGGCGCCGACATCTACGGTGCGGCTCACCTGCTCGACGTGGTGCGGCAGTTCCTGCCGGGCGGCCCGGCACCGGCCGACGCGGCGGAAGATGGCTGGCATCGTGCGCAGCCCGCCGCCGCCGGTCCGGTAGCGGCGGGGGCCGATCTGTCGGATGTCAAGGGCCACGCGGGCGCCAGGCGCGCGCTCGAGATCGCAGCGGCCGGCCAGCGCAGCCTGTTGATGGTGGGCCCGCCGGGTTCCGGCAAGTCGATGCTGGCCCGGCGCTTCGCCGGCCTGCTGCCCGCCATGAGCGTGGACGAGGCGCTCGAAAGCGCCGCCGTCGCCAGCCTGCACGGCCGCTTCGCCGTCGAGCGCTGGCGCGTGCGGCCGACCTGCAGCCCGCACCACAGCGCCAGTGCGGTGGCCCTGGTCGGAGGCGGCTCGCCGCCGCGGCCGGGCGAGATCTCGCTGGCGCACAACGGCGTGCTGTTCCTGGACGAATTTCCCGAGTTCCAGCGTGCCGCGCTCGAGGCGCTGCGCGAGCCGCTGGAGACCGGCACCATCACGATCGCGCGGGCCGCGCGGCGCGCCGAGTTCCCGGCCCGCTTCCAGCTGGTCGCAGCCATAAATCCCTGCCCGTGCGGCTACCTGGGCTCCTCGCTCGAGTCCTGCCGCTGCACGCCGGACCAGGTGGCCCGCTACCAGGGCAAGCTCAGCGGGCCGCTGCTGGACCGCATCGACCTGCACATCGAGGTGCCCGCGGTCCCGGCCACCCAACTGCTGGAGACACCCACGGGCGAAGCCAGTGCCGAGGTCCGGGCTCGCGTGGTCGAGGCGCGCGAGCGCGCCCTCCGCCGGCAGGGCAAAGCCAACCAGGGACTACAGGGCGCGGAGATCGACCGCCACGCGCAGCTCGATGCAGCGGCCCTGCAGTTCCTGCAGACCGCAGCGACGCGGCTGGGCTGGTCGGCGCGCGGAACGCATCGCACGCTCAAGCTGGCCCGCACGATCGCCGACCTGGCCGGCGCCGGCACGGTGCAGGCGGCGCATGTGGCGGAGGCGGTGCAGTACCGGCGTGCGCTGCAGACCGCGGAATGATCAGCGCTTGAAGCGCCCCCCGCTGATGATCGACAGGTCGACGTAGTCGATGCCCGTGTGGTCCTGCGGCGAGTAGCTCACCTCGAGTCCGCCGCCCGGGTCGTAGCGGAAGTCGTTGAGCACGGCCAGCAGCCTGGCGCGCGTCGGCTTCGGGCCGGCGCGGCGCAGCGCCTCGACCATCACCTTGGTGGCGACGAAACCCTCGAGCAGCGCCGGCGAGAGTTCGATGTCGCCCTTGGCCTTGGCCAGGTCCGAGGCCTCCTTGACCAGCGGATGCGCCATGCCGCGCTCCGACGGCAGCACCTGCATCACGACGACGCCGCCGCTGGCGTTGCCCAGCTCCTTGATGAAGCCCGATGCCGCGTTGTTCGACAGCGTGATGACCTGGGCGGCCGAGCCGGTGGCGCGCAGCGCCTTCACGCCTTCGGTCACCGCGGTGCCGGAGCCGATCCACAGCACGGCTTGCGCATCGGCGGCGGCGAGCTTGGGCACGATCGCCGCGTAGTCGGGCTTGTTGCGATCCGCCAGCGCCAGCACGACCGGCTTCAGGCCGGCCTTGTCGAAGCCCTTCATCGCGCCTTCCATCGCGTCCTTGCCGAAAGAGTCGTCGGCCTGGACCACGGCGATGCGCTGCATGCCCACGGTGTGCAGATGCTGCACCGCCTTCTCGGCTTCGCGCTGATAGGTGGAGCGCACGTTGAACACATGCTTCTGCACGGGCTTGTGCAGGGACATCGCGCCGGTGGAAGGCGCGATCAGCGGAGTGCCGCTCTTGTCGAGCAGCGGAATGACCGCCAGCGCATTGGGCGTGCCGCGATTGAGCAGCAGCGCGATGACCTTCTTCTCCTCGACCAGGATGCGCGAGTTCTCGGCCGAGCGCTTGGGGTCCAACCCGTCGTCCAGGCGGATCACCTCGATCTTCTCGCCGTGGATGCCGCCCTGCGCATTGACGTGGTCGATGACCAGCTGCGAGCCCAGGATGGTCTCCTTCACGCTGGCCGCGACCGGCCCCGACATGTCGGCCGACTGGCCGATGAGGATCTGGGCCGCTGCGTTCGCGGCGCTCAGCACCAGCGCGGCGGCGCAGAAAAATACTCGCACGGACTCCATGGGCTGCTCTCCAGAAGGCCGGGCCGAAAACGCGCGGCGCAATTTGTGTTGAATTGTTACCGCCGCTCGCCTTGCCTCCCGCCAGAACAAACCCTTGAGTCGTTTGTCTTAGTTTTCAGACCATCCGCGTTACTGCGCCTCGATGCCGAAGGCGCGGATGCGCTGCGTGATCACCTCGTACTCCGCCCTGTAGCCGCTTGCGAACTGCTCGGGCGTGGTGTTCATGATCTCGAAGCCGCGCTCGACCAGCACCGGGCGCACGTCCTCTGCCGCGACGATGGCGCGGATCTCGGCCGCGAGCCGTTCCACCATGGGAGGCGGCGTGCGCGCCGGCGCCAGCACGCCGAGCCACACATTGGTGTCGTAGAGCGGATCGGCAAAGCCGAGCTCGCGCAGCGTCGGCACCTGTGGCAAGGCCGTCGAGCGCTCCCGGCCCAGGACCGCCAGCGGCACCAGCTTGCCCGCCTGCACATGCTGCTTCCCGCTCGCCACCGATGACAGGCCGATGCTCACGGTCTTCGACAGCAGGTCGGTCACCACCGGGCCCTCGCCCTTCTGCGGTACATGAACCATGCCGGCCTTGAGCTCGCGATTGAGCGATTCGCCGGCCAGGTGCCCGAGCCCGCCGACGCCCCAGGAGGCGTAGCTCAGGCTCGCGGGCTGCCGCGCGGCGAGGCGGCGCAGCTCGTCGATGCTCTTCGCCGGCAGGTCGGCGTTGGCGGAGATCAGCGCCGGGCTGCGCACGATCTGCGTGACGAAGGCGAAATCCTTCCGCGGGTCGTAGGGCAGCGTCTTGAAGAGGGCCGCGTTGTTGATCTGCGAATCGGTGATGGTCAGCAGCAGCACGCTGCCGTCGGCCGGCGCCCGCGCCACCTCGGCGGCGCCCAGCGCGCCGGCGGCACCGGGCTTGTTGTCCACCAGCACGGGCTGCCCCAGCCGCTTGGCCAGGCGCTCGCCGACCAGCCGCGCGACGAAGTCGGTGGCGCCACCGGCCGCATAGGGCACCACCAGCCGCACGGGCTTGGCGGGCAGCGGCGACGGTGTGGTGGTGGTCTGCGCGGGCGCGCAAAGCGGCAGGGCAGCCAGGCAGCAGGCCGCCATCCAGGTCCTGAACATGATGAATCTCCGGTGGTGGATGAAGGGGCGGTGAAGAGAGGGCAACGCCTCAGGCGCGCTCGGCCTCGACCGCCTGCGCCAACAGGCGGCGGAACTGCAGGAGGGCCGCGTCCATCGCGAGCGGCAGCATAGGGGCCTCGGGCCCGCGCTCGATGTTGCGGGCCTGCGCGGTGATCATGTCGCGGTCCTCGTTGAAGGCGACGATCAGGCCGTCGTGGATCATCTTCGTCAGCCATTCGCCGCCCAGCTCGGCCCGGTGCGATTGCTGGAAGAAGTAGTGGGTGCTGGTCTCGGTCTCGGGCGTCAGCGCCTGGCAGCTGTGCAGCTCGACCGCGCGCCGCATGTCGCCCTCGGCATCGCCGGTGGGACGGCCGCCCGAATGCATCAGCAGCGTGCCGGGCAGCACGAAGTCGTAGATGAACCAGCGGTCCACATGGCCGCCGCCGAAATCGCGCGCCCGCGCCCAGTAGGCGGGCGGCGGCACGTCGTGGACCTTGCGGGTGACGCGCAGGCCGCGCGGGATCTTCTCGATCAGGGGCCGCGCCTGCGCGATCGCGGTGGAGCCGCCCAGCGTCTTCTCGTGCACATAGCTCAGGTGCGAGAAGTCCAGGAGGTTGTCGCAGATCAGCAGGTAGGGCGTGTCGTAGTGCAGGTAGCCCGGAACGTTGCGCCAGGCCGGGTCGTCGCACGAGAAGTTGTCGGGCAGCAGCGCCGGGTCGGCCAGCGCCGGATCGCCCATCCACACGAAGACCCAGGCATGGCGCAGCGCCACCGGATAGCTGCGCACGCGCGCCTTGGGCGGCACGCTCTCGAGGCCGGGCACCTCGATGCAGGTGCCCTCGGCATCGAACTTGAGGCCGTGATAGCCGCAGCGCACGCAATCGCCTTCCTTGCGGCCCTTGGACAACGGCGCCAGCCGGTGGCAACAGCGATCCTCGAGCGCGACGATGGTGCCGTCGGCACGCCGGAACAGGAGCAGCGGCTCGCCGATCACGGTGCGGTTGAAGAGGCCGTCGGCCGCGATCTCGTGATCCCAGGCGACGACATACCAGCAGTTGCGCAGGAACATGCGCTCGTCTCCATCGGTAGTTGTGTGTGAGCCGATGGTGGCGCGCACGGCCGCACGCCCGCGTCCCCTGCGCAGGGGACAGGCAACGAGGCTCAGGCGGCCAGGCGGATGAGCTCGGCGCGATCGTGGATGCCGAGCTTGAGGTAGGCGCGCTTGCGCAGCGTGAGCACGGTGGAGGCGGCGACGTCCAGGTCGGCCGCGATGCCGTCGGCCGTCATGCTGCAGGCGATGCGCGCGCAGACGTCGAGCTCGCGCGGACTGAGCGCGGCGGCGCGGGCGTCGAGCCGGGCCCGCGCCAGCGCGATGCGCGTGGCCATCTGCCGTGCGGCCGCGCCGGTGCCGACGGCATTGCGGTGCACCTGGCGCAGGAGCGGCGCGACCGCCAGCACGCGCTCGATCTCCTGTGTAGCGAACGGGCCCTTGGCCTCGCTGCGGTAGAGGTTGATGGAAAAGGCGGTACGCGGTGCCGGCGTGAACAGCACGGTGAGCCGGTCCGACAGGTGCTCGCGCTCGTAGATGCGGTGGCGCCAGCCCGAGTCGGGGATCTCGCCGGCCCGGATGCGCAGCGCCGTCACTTCGGCGTTCTCGCCAGCTTCGGCGCGCATGCGGCCGGCGATGCGGATCGCGTCGTCGAAGACGTAGAAATGGCGGCGGTACTTGTCGAAGCACTGGCTGGTGACGTTGCGCAGCCCTGGGCCGAAGGCATGCCCTTCGAGCAGCGCCGGCGGATCCTCCATGTGCGACACCAGGCTGATGTAGTCCACCGGCAGCAGCGCGTTGAGGAAATGCAGCATGGCGCGCGTCGGCTCGGCCTCGCGCGGCGCTTCGAGCAGCAGCGAGACCGCGCGCAGGTCGAGCGTGTGCTGGTGGGGGACGGCGGGGACGCGCCAGGGGGCGGACATGTGGCCATTGTCCGGTCGCGGCCGCGCCGCGCGAAGCCCGCGTGGCTCGGGACAAACCCGCTTCCCACCCTTCCTGGCCAGCGTGGGAAGGCCGAGTGCCAGGGTTGGTTGCAGTGCAGGTACTAGAGAAGACCGCGCCCTGCCAGGTTGCGCATCAGCGCCCCGATGCCGAAGGACCAGCGCGCCGCCTGGTCGGCATGCACCACGCGGTTCTCCAGCGCGCCGAGCTCGGGCGCCGAGATGGTGACGCGGTCGCCCACCACGTGGGTGAAGCCCTGCCCCGGCCCATGGCGGTCCTGCGTGGGCGCGAACATGGTGCCGAGGAAGAGCATCAACCCGTCCGGATAGGCGTGGTGCGGACCGATGGCCTGCGACACCAGGTCCAGCGGATCGCGGCTGATCTGCGCGAGCGAGCTCGATCCTTCGAGCACGAAGCCCTCGGGCCCGGTGACCCGCAGCGCCACCGTGATGCGGCGCACGTCGTCGATGCCGAAGTGCGTGTCGAACAGACGGATGAAAGGCCCGATCGCGCAGGAGGCGTTGTTGTCCTTGGCCTTGCCCAGCAGCAGCGCGCTGCGGCCTTCGAAGTCGCGAAGATTGACATCGTTGCCGAGCGCCGCGCCCAGGGCGCGCCCGCGGCTGTCGACCGCCAGCACAACTTCGGGCTCGGGGTTGTTCCAGACGGAGCCTGAATGGATGCCCACGTCGGCCCCGGTGCCCACGGCCGACAGCACCGGCGCCTTGGTGAAGATCTCGGCGTCGGGACCGATGCCAACTTCGAGGTACTGCGACCAGGCGCCCTGCGCGATCAGCACCTCCTTGACCTGCGCCGCCTGCGGCGAGCCGGGCACGATGCCGGCGAGGTTGTCGCCCAGCACACCGCCGAGCGCGGCACGGATGGCTTCGGCGCGGGACGCGTCCCCGCGCGCCTGTTCCTCGATCACGCGCTCCAGGAGGCTGGCAACGAAAGTCACGCCGCTGGCCTTCACCGCCTGCAGGTCGCAGGGCGCGAGCAGCCAAGGCAGTTCGGGATCGCGCCGGGCCTCGTCGCTGTTGGCGAGCGCCGCGTCGAGCGCCGCGATGCGTGGCGCATCGTTGTCACGCAGGGCCTGGCGCACCAGGCCCACGGGATCGTCGAGCTCGAGCAGCTGGCTGGTGGTGGGCGCCAGACGCGTGAGGTCGTGCAGGCCGCCGTCATGCACCGCCACCGGCGTGGGCCCGACATCGGGCTGCCAGAGGCGGCCGATCAGGGCGGCGCGCTCGGCATCGCGGGGGAGGCTGGTGGCTGACGAGAGGGGGGTCTGGGGCATGCTGTCTCCAAGAAGTCGGGTACCGGACGCAGAGGACGTGAGGTTTCGCAGAGGATGCAAAAGCGTCCAGCCGCAAGAACATTCTGTCTGTCTTTTCTGCGTGCTGCGTTTCTTTGCGTCCCCTGCGTCCGGTCAGTCCGTGTTCATTCGCCCCTTCGAACGCGCGCCACCTCCGACGCCAGATCCTTCCACGCCGGCTCCTGCGGCGCGAAGCGTGCGCGCATGTAGTCCGCCAGCTCGGCGATCTGCGCATCGCTCAGCGCATCGCGGAAGGCAGGCATGAAGCCGATCTCGCGCGTGGCGGGCTCGCGCACGCCATCGAGGATGGTGCGCAGCAGGTTGTCGGGGCGCTCACTCGTGAGATTGCTGTTGAGCGCGAGCGGCACGTTGGCGCCGAGCAGCGTGGGGCCGTTGCCGTCGTGATGGCACGCGGCGCAGGCCCCATCGAACAGGCGCTGGGCCGGGCCGAGCAGCTGGCCCTGGCGCGCCGCGGCGGTGGCGACGGCGCGCTGCGCCTGCGCGCTGGCCTCGCCCTCGCTGGTTTCGGCGTGGAAGGACGCGAGATAGCTCGCCATCGCCCGGATGTCGGCGTCGGGCACCGCGGCCAGTTCGCGCACCACATCGGCCATCGGGCCGCCGGCCGTGCCGTGCTGCGGGCTGTGGCCGTTGCGCAGGTAGCGGTAGAGCGACTCGGCGTTCCAGGGCACGGCTGACTTCGAGGCCGCGCCGGTGAGCGCCGGCGCTTCCCAGCCCTCGACCATCGCGCCAGACAGGTAGGCCTTGCCGCCCTGCTCCGCGCCCAGCGCATTGCGCGGCGTGTGGCAGGCACCGCAATGCCCCAGGCCGTTGACGAGGTAGGCGCCGCGGTTCCATTCCGCGCTCTGCTGCGCAACCGGCTGCAGGGGGGCGGGGTCGTGGAAGAGCGCGTTCCAGCCGGCCATCAGTGGCCGCAGGCCGAAGGGGAACTTCAGCTCGGACTTGGGCGTGGGCGCGTGCACCGCAGGCTGCGACATCAGGTAGGCGTACAGGGCCTGCAGGTCGTCGTCGCTGGTCTTGGCGAAGGCGGTGTACGGAAAGGCCGGGTAGAGATGGTGACCGTCGCGCGAGACGCCTTCGCGCATGGCACGCTGGAAGGCGCTGAAGGACCAGCGGCCCAGGCCCGTGTCGGGGTCGGGCGTGAGGTTGGTGGTGTAGAGGGTGCCGAAGGGCGTCTCCATGGCGCGCCCCCCGGCGTTGGGCACACCACCTGGGGCGGTGTGGCAGACGGCGCAGTCGCCGACGGCGGCCAGGGTGCGGCCGCGGTCGACGGTGGCCTGGCTGTAGACGGGGGCGCTGAGGGTGACGGGGGCGATGGTGGAACGCCAGCCGAGGAGGCCGGCGACGACGCCCAGGCCGCCGATGGCGAGGGCGGTGGCCGTGGCCCAAAGACCGCGCGATGCGGGCCACGGCGCTTCGGTTTTGCTCCTTCCCCCTTTGGGGGAAGGTTGGGATGGGGGCACGGCAGCCTCCCCATCGACACGCCGCGTGCCCCCACCCCCGCCCTCCCCCGGAGGGGGAGGGAGTGAAGAGGGATTCAGCGCAGCGCGCACCACTTCCGGCGTGAACGGCGGCGCCCTGAACCGCACCCCCGTCGCATCGAAGATCGCATTCGCAATGGCCGCCGTCCCCGGCACCGAGGACGACTCCCCCGCCCCCAGCGGCGGCTCGCCCGGCCGCTGCATGTGCACGACCTCGATCACCGGCACCTCGCGGAAGCTGAGGATCGGGTAGCTGCCCCATTCGCGGCTCGCGACCACGCCCGTCGGCAGCACGCCCGGCAGTGTCTCGCCGCCGGACAGCCCCCCCGACGGCGCGAACTGCACGCGCTCCTTCAATGCACGGCTGGTGGTCTGGATCACGTTGCCGTGGATCTGGTGCTCGACGCCGGCCGGGTTCACCATCAGCCCCGCGTCATGCCCGACGACCACGCGGCGCACGTGCACCTCGCCGGTGGTCTTGTGAACTTCGACGTCGGCCACCCAGGCCGACCAGGCCGCGCCGAAGCCGGGCCACTTGCTGTGCACGTAGCGGGCATAGGCGAAGCCCTGGCCGAAGAGCACGTCGCCGCCCGGTCCCAGGCCGCCATCGACGTTCTCCTGCGGCCCGGTGCGCATGCGCCAGCCGGCCTTCTGCGCCGTCTCGCGCACCAGCTCGGCAGCGCGCGGATCGCGCAGGTGGCGCAGGCGGAAGGCCACCGGGTCCACGCCGGCCGCGGTGGCCAGCTCGTCGACGTAGGACTCGTGCGCGAAAGAGCTTGGCAGCGCGGAGACGCCGCGCAGCCAGGAGGCGCGCACGATGGGCGCCATGTCGTTGACCTTGACCCGCAGGTTCTCGTAGGCATAGGGCGGGCGCGCGGTGCGGTCGCCCATCTCGAAGGCCTGCGCCACCGGCTCGACGGTGCGCGTCAGCAGCAGCGCCAGCGTGGGCGCGCCGTTCGAGGGGTAGGAGGTCTCGAAGTCGTAGGCCGCCACCCCGCCCTCGGCATCGAGCCCGCCGTTGACCTGCATCAGCTGCGCTGCGCCCTTCGGCTCCCACGCATGCTCCTGCTCGCGCGTGAGCTGCACGCGCACCGGCGCGCCGGCCGCGCGCGCAAGCAGGGCCGCGTCGGCCGCCACGTCGTCGGCGCTGTTGCGGCCGTAGCAGCCTGCAGCCTCCATGCGCACCACGTCGACGGCCACATCCTCCAGGCCCATGAGCCTGGCGAGATCGGCCCGCAGCACGTGCGGGTTCTGCGAGCCGGCCCAGACGCGCAGCTGCACGCCAGGCTCGCCTTCAGGCTGCCAGAGCGCGAGCGCGCAGGAAGGCCCGATCGAGGCATGCATCTGGTAGGGCCAGACATAGGTGCGCGGCATCGGCTGGGCCGCGTTCGCGAGCGCCTCTTCGACCCGGCCCTCGTCGACCAGCAGGCGCTGTGTCGCCGGGTTGGCACGGATCGCGCCTTCGAGGTCATCGAGCGCGGGCAGGCCAGGCCAGGGCTTCCAGCGCACGCGCAGCTCGCGCAAGGCCTGCTCCGCATGCTCCTCGCGCTCGGCCACGATGCCGACGAAGTCGCGGATCACCACCACCGCGCGGATGCCGGGGATGTGGGCGATGGAGGATTCGTCCACCGATTCCAGCGTGTTGCCGATGAAGTCGCCGTGGTCGGCGCCCGCATAGGGCGGCCGCACGACCCGGCCGTGCAGCATGCCGGGCACGCGCATGTCGTGCACGAACACCGTCTCACCCGCCAGCTTGGCCGGAATATCGACGCGCGGGACCGCGGTGCCGACAAGGCGATAGTCCTTCGGGTCCTTGAGCCGGGCCGCCCCGTCCAGCTGCAGCACCGTGCGCGTGCCGGAGACCAGCTCGCCGAAGGCCACACTGAAGGCCGGATCCTCGCCGGCATGGATGCGGCCCTCGCGCACCTCGAGCAGCGACGGCTGCACGCCGAAGCGTTCGGACGCCTGCGCCAGCAGCCAGGCGCGCGCCTGCGCCGCCGCCAGCCGCAGCGGCGCGGCGTGGATCTGCAGCGAGGCGCTGGCGATAGTCGCGCCCTGGTTGGGCGCGCGCGCCGTATCGCCCAGCACCATGTGCACCTGCGAAAGCGGCAGGTCGAGCTCCTCGGCCACCACCTGTGCCAGCGCGGTGCGGATGCCGGTGCCCAGGTCCACGTGGCCGTTGAGCGCGGTCGCGCTGCCGTCGCTCCACAGCGCGAGCAGGATTTCGGGGCCTTCGGCGGGGTTGCCGAATACCGCAGGGGGCTGGCCCTTGGCGGCCGGCGGCGGAGCCGGCGTCTCGCGCACCACCACCAGCACGTCCTTGGCGTGGAGGAAGTCGCTGCGGGTGCGCGGCTGCTCGGCGCGCCGGGTCACGTCGTCTCGTCCCTGGCCATCCGCAGCGCCGCAGCGTGCACCGCGGCCAGGATCTCCACGTGCGTGCCGCAACGGCACAGATTGCCCGACAGCTCGGCGCGTATGCGCGCATTGCTGGGGTGCGGATCACGCGCCAGCAGCGCGGCGGCCTGCATCACCATGCCGTTGAGGCAGTAGCCGCACTGCGCGGCCTGGGCCTGTTCGAAAGCCTGCTGCACGGGATGCCAGCTGTCGCGCGATCCGAGTCCTTCGAGCGTGGTGATCGCGCGCCCGGCCACGCCCTGGGCCGGAATCACGCAGGCCCGCGCCGCCACGCCGTCGACCCACACCGTGCACGCCCCGCACTGGCCGAGGCCGCAGCCGTACTTGGGGCCGTTGAGCGAGAGGTCGTTGCGCAGCACATGCAGCAGCGAGGCCTGCGCGGATACGGAAAGCTCGATCTCGCGTCCGTTGACCTTGAAGGCGAGTTCCGGCATCGGGCGCGCAGGTCTTTCAGGCACTGATCTCGATGTCGCCGGACTGGATGCGCTTGACGCCCTTGGCCTGCATCTCCTTCCAGGCCTTCGCGAGCGAGCCATTGAGGTCGATGGCCCGCGTCGCGTCCTCGATCACGTAGGCCTCGAAGCCGGCCTTGCGCGCATCGAGCGCGGTCCAGGCCACGCAGAAGTCGGTGGCCAGCCCGGTGACGAACACGGTCTTGATGCCGCGCTGCTTCAGGTAGCCGCCCAGGCCCGTGGGCGTCTTGCGGTCGGCCTCCTCGAAGGCCGAGTAGCTGTCGACGCCCTTGTGGTAGCCCTTGCGGATGATCAGCTGCGCGCTCGGCAGCTTCAGGTCCTTGTGCAGCGCGGCGTCTTCCGTGCCCTGCACGCAGTGGTCGGGCCACAGCACCTGGTTGCCGTAGCCGAGCTTGATGCTGCTGAAGGGCTTCTGCCCCGGATGCGCGCTCGCGAAGGAGGCGTGGCCCTGGGTGTGCCAGTCCTGCGTGAGCACAATGTTCTCGAAGGCAGTGGAGAGCTTGTTGATCACCGGCACCACGTCCGCGCCGCCCTTCACCGGCAGCGTGCCGCCGTCGACGAAGCAGTTCTGCACGTCGACCACGATCAGCACCGACTTGTCGGAGGGCCTGATCTTCGCCGCCGCGAACAGCGGCGCCGACAGGCCGGCCAAACCGAATGCGGCGGCGGACTGGAGAAAGGTTCTGCGGTGCGTGTCGTGCATGGTGTTCGCTCCTCGGTTGATCAAAATGCCCTGGCTCAAACGGACAGGTAGGCCCGCCGTACTTCCTCGTTGGTCGCCAGGTCGGCCATCGAAGCCTGGTAGCGGATCTGACCCTTCTCCAGCACGTAGGCGCGGTCGGAGACCAGCTCGGCGAAGTGCATGTTCTGCTCCGACAGCAGGATGCTCACGCCCTGCGCCTTGAGCTCGAGGATCATGTTGGCCATCTGCTCGACGATCACCGGCGCCACGCCTTCGGAGGGCTCGTCCAGCAGCACGAGGTAGGGGTTGCCCATCAGCGTGCGCGCCACCGTCAGCATCTGCTGCTCGCCGCCGCTCATGCGCCCGCCGGGACGCTGCGGCATTTCGCCGAGGTTGGGGAAGAGCTTGAACAGGCGCTCGGGCGTCCAGAGCGGCGCATCGCTGCCGTCGGACCAGCGGCGCGGGGCCTGCTTGCCGACTTCGAGGTTCTCCATCACGGTGAGGTCGGTGAAGACGCGCCGGTCCTCGGGCACGAAGCCCAGGCCCAGCTTGGCCGCCTGGTGCGGCTCGCTCTTCGAGATGTCGTGGCCCAGGAAGCGCACGGCGCCGCGCCGCTTGGCGAGCATGCCGATCAGCGCCTTGAGCGTGGTGGACTTGCCCGCGCCGTTGCGGCCCATGAGTGCGACTACCTCGCCGCGGCGAACTTCGAGGTCGACGTCGTACAGGATTTGCGCGGCGCCGTACCAGGCGCACAGGGCCTTGGCTTCGAGCAGTGTTTCGTGGGTGCTCATCAAGAAATACCTTCGCCTTTGGCTGCGGCGCTCATGCAGTTTCTCCCGCGACGGCGGCATTCACCGCGGCCGCCTTCTCCGCGATCTTCTCGAAGGTCTTGCCGCTGCCGAAGTAGACCTCCTGCACCTTGGGATGGTCGCGGATCTCCAGCGGCTTGCCCTGGGCGATCAGGCGGCCGCGCGCCAGCACGATCATGCGGTCGGCGTACGCGAAGACCACGTCCATGCTGTGTTCGGTGAAGAGCACGGCCATGCCGCGGTCGATCACCAGCTGCTTGGTGAGGGCCATCAGCGAGTTGCGCTCCTTGGGGGCCATGCCGGCAGTGGGCTCGTCCATCAGCAGCAGCTTGGGCGAGTTGGCCATCGCGATCGCGAGCTCGACGCGCTTGACGTCGCCGTAGGCGAGCACGCTGCAGGGTCGGTCGGCCTGGGCCTTCATGCCGACCTGGTCGAGCAAGGCCAGCGCCTCTTCGCGCTTGTGGTCGGCAGCGCGGCGCCAGGTCGAGAACAGCTTGTGGTCGTGCGAGAGCAGAGCCATCTGCACGTTCTCCACAACGGTGAGCGAGGCGAAGGTCTCGGCGATCTGAAAGGTGCGGCCCACGCCCATGCGCCAGATCTCGCGCGGCTTGCGGCCGACCAGCTCCTGGCCATCGAGCAGGATCGAGCCGCGGTCGGCCTTGAGCTGGCCGTTGACCATGTTGAAGGTGGTGGACTTGCCGGCGCCGTTGGGGCCGATGAGCGCCAGCAGCTCGCCGGGGGCGAGGTCGAAGCTGATGCCGTCGACGGCTTTGACGCCGCCGAAGGACTTGCCGAGTTCTGTGACTTTGAGGAGGCTCATGGTCTTGCTTCCTCCCCCGGCGGGGGAGGGTTAGGGTGGGGGCACTCGGTTCGTTTGATTTCGTACGGTGCTGTTGTGTTGAGTGCGGAGCCGGGAATTCGCCCCGGCGGGCGAGTTACTTTCTTTGTCTCGCCAAAGAAAGTAACCAAAGAAAGGCGACCCCACTGCGCGTGTCCCTCCGCTTCGCTACGGGCAACCTGCGGTGCTCGCTTTTCGCGGGGTCCGCGCAAACTCGCCTTCGGCTCAAACACGCGCGGCCCTTTATCCGCGAAAAGCTCCGCTCCTCGGCACGCGCAGAGGGGACTTGGAGTCCAACGCGCCATGGCGCGTCCTTGTGTGGGGTGCAGGTTGGCGTGAGCTCCGGGTCTTCGCTCACGTTGGCTCTCGCGCACACGCTCACGCGCACGCGCACGCTCGTGCGGCTGCTCGTGCTCGTGCTCGTGTGGGTGCTGGTGCTCGTAGCCATGCTCATGCTCACGTCCGAGCCCACACGCATGCACCTGTTCCAGGCCTCGCGCAGCGAGGCCGTTGGCGGCCGAGCGAAGCAATGGCCCGACCCATCCCCAATCCCCTCTGCGCGCGCCGAGGAGCGCAGCTTCAGGCGGATTAAGGGCCGCGCGTGTTTGAGCGAAGCGAGTTTGCGCGGACCCCGCCTGAAGCGAGCACCGCAGGTTGCCCGTAGCGAAGCGGAGGGACACGCGCAGTGGGGTCGCCTTTCTTTGGTTACTTTCTTTGGCGAGACAAAGAAAGTAACTCGCCCGCCGGGGCGAAATCCCGGCTCCGCACTCAACACAACAGCAACGTACGAAATCAAACGAAACGAGTGCCCCACCCCAACCCTCCCCCGAAGAGAGAGGAAGGAAGACCGCGCTCATGCCTTGGCCTCCTTGAGTTCACCCGAATCCTTCGCATGCCGCTTCCGATCGAACAACTGCTTCGCAAACCCCGCAATCCCCTGCGGAAACAGCAGAACCAGCAGCAGGATGATCCCACCCAGCATCGCCCGCCAGTAATCGGTATTGCGTGCCACCGTGTCATGCAGCCAGGTGAAGGTCACGGCCCCCACCACCGGCCCCGCCAGCGTCTGGATGCCGCCCAGCAGCACCATCACCAGCCCATCCACCGATTTGCCCACGCTCAGCGATTCCGGCGAGATGCTGCCCTTGGAGAACGCATAGAGCGCCCCGGCCAGCCCCGCCGCCATGCCCGCGATCACGAAGGCGGCCCACTGCATGCGCTTGACGTCGATGCCGATCGCGTCCGCGCGCAGCACCGAGTCGCGGCCTGCGCGCAGCGCATAGCCGAAGGGCGAGAACAGCACGCGGCGCAGCCACAGCACGCCAAGGGCCACGAGCACCAGCGTGAGCCAGTAGTACACGCGCTTGTCCGAAAGCCACTCCGCCGGCCACACGCCCGTGAGCCCGTTGCTCCCGCCGGTGAAGCCGTCCCACTGGTAGGTGACGGCCCAGGTGATCTGCGCGAAGGCCAGGGTCAGCATCGCCAGGTACACACCCGACAGCCGCACCGCGAACCAGCCGTAGACGAAGGCGCCGGCGGCAGCTACCAGCGGCGCGACGACGAGCGCCAGCTCCATCGGCATGCCGCTCGCGCGCACCAGCAGCGCGGCGCCGTAGGCCCCGAGCCCGAAGTAGGCCGCATGCCCGAAGGAATGCATGCCGGCCGGGCCCATGATGAAGTGCAGGCTGGTGGCAAACAGCGCGGCGATCATCAGGTCGATCATCAGCACCATCGTGTACGGCGAGCCGGCCGTGAAGACCGGCAGGGCCGCGAGCACCAGGCCGAAGACGGCGGCGGCCACCAGGTAGGCCCGGCTGGGCCGGCGCAAGGGCTCCTCCTGCATGCCCACGTACCGGCTGGGCGCCTGCGGCCGGCCGAACAGGCCCCAGGGGCGCCACACAAGCACCACGGCCATCACGAGGAAGTCCACCACCAGCGTGAGCTTGGAGAAGGACACGCTGACGCCGAAGACATCGACCACGCCAAGCCAGATGCAGATCGCCTTGATCTCGGCGATCAGCAGCGCGGCGGCGTAGGCGCCGGGGATCGAGCCCATGCCGCCGACCACCACCACGACGAAGGCAGCGCCGATGGTGTTGAGGTCCATCTCCAGCGTGGCGGGCTCGCGCGGCAGTTGCAGCGCGCCGCCCAGGCCCGCGAGCATGGCGCCGAGGGCGAACACGGCGGTGAACAGCCAGGCCTGGTTGACGCCGAGCGCGCTCACCATCTCGCGGTCCTGCGTGGCGGCACGCACCAGGGTGCCGAAGCGGGTGCGCGTGAGCAGCATCCACACCAGGCCCAGCACCACCGGGCCAACCACGATCAGGAACAGGTCATAGGACGGGAACTGGCGCCCGAGGAGGGTGACCGAGCCGGAAAGCCCGGGCGCACGCGGGCCCAGCAGCTCGTCCGGGCCCCAGAGCCACAGCACCGCGTCCTTGATCACCAGCACCAGCGCGAAGGTCGCCAGCAGCTGGAACAGCTCGGGCGCCTTGTAGATGCGGCGCAGCAGCACCACCTCGATCAGCGCGCCGAGCACACCCACGGCGAGGGCCGCCAGCACCAGCGATGGCCAGAAGCCGAAGCCGGTGCCCAACCGCTCGACCAGCGTGTAGGCGATGTAGATGCCCACCATGAAGAACGAGCCATGCGCGAAATTCACGATCCGCGTCACGCCGAAGATCAGCGACAAGCCCGCGGCCACGAGGAACAGCGAGGACGCGCTCGCCAGCCCGTTGAGCAGCTGGACGATGAAACCTGAAAAGCTCATGACTCGTTCGCCTCAGCTCAATCGTTGGCGCGGGACTTCTTCAGCTCTTCGACCGGCGGCTGGTACTTGGGGTCGGCACCATCGAGGTACACGTAGTTGACCATCACGCCCTTGCCACCCTCGTTCTTGGTGCGGCCCACGAAGGCGCCCATGGTGGACTGGTGATCTTCCGGGCGGTAGCTGATCTTGCCGAAGGGCGTGTCGACCTGCAGGCCCTTGAAGGCCGCGACCAGCTTGTCGGTGTCGGTGCTTTTGGCCTTGGCGATGCCGGCGGCGGCCGACTTGATCATGCTGTAGCCCACCACCGAGCCCAGGCGCGGGTAGTCCTTGAACTTGGCCTGGTAGGCCTGCTCGAACTTCTTGTGCTCGGGCGTGTTGATGCCGTACCACGGGTAGCCGGTCACGATCCAGCCGTTGGGCGCCTCGTCCTTCAGCGGGTCCAGGTACTCGGGCTCGCCGGTCAGCACGCTGACCACCTCGCGGTCCTTGAACAGGCCGCGCGTGTTGCCCTCGCGCACGAACTTCGAGAGGTCGGCGCCGAAGAGCACGTTGAAGATCGCGTCGGGCTTGGCGTCGGCCAGCGCCTGCACCACGCTGCCGGCGTCGACCTTGCCGAGCGGCGTGGCCTGCTCGGCCACGAACTCCACGTCGGGCTGGGCCGCCTTCATCAGGTTCTTGAAAGCCGCCACGGCCGACTGGCCGTACTCGTAGTTGGGATAAACCACGGCCCAGCGCTTCTTCTTGAGCTTGGCGGCCTCGGGCACCAGCATCGCGGCCTGCATGTAGGTGCCGGGGCGCAGGCGGAAGGTGTACTGGTTGCCGCCCTGCCAGGTGATCTTGTCGGTAAGCGGCTCGCCGGCCAGGAAGAAGAACTTCTTCTGCTTGGCGAAGTCGGCGACCGCCAGGCCGGTGTTCGACAGGAAGGTGCCTGCGAGCATGTCGACCTTCTCGCGCGAGACCAGCTCCTCGGCCACGCGCACCGCGTCGCCCGGGTTGGCGTTGTCGTCGCGGGTGATGAGTTCGATCTTCTTGCCGTTGACTCCGCCGGCGGCGTTGATTTCATCAACCGCCAGCTCCATGCCCTTCCTGTAGGGCTCGAGGAAGGCAGGCTGGGCCTTGTAGCTGTTGATCTCGCCGATCTTGATCACGCCCTGCGCGTGCGCGGCGGGAATCAGTGCGAGAGTGAGAGCGGCAATCGACACCGCGCTGAACGCGAAACGCATGGTCATGGGAGAACTCCTCGTTGGAATGGTTGATGGGATACGACAGGTGGCAGTGAGGCTCAGCGGAGTCCGTCCTCACCCTTGATCTCGGAGGCCTTCAAGCCGCCGATGCGCGGCAGCGGACGTCCGCTGTCGGTCACGGCGACCGCCACGACGATCTCGTTCGCGCGCGGAGCATCGGAGACACGCGCCTCGACGGCGTCGAAATGGCTGCGAACAAAAGCGGCGTCCTTGTGGCCCAGCGGCACGTCGATGGCGGTGCCGAGCGTGCCCCGCTTCTTGGCCGAAGGCACCAGCGCCGCACCCTTTTCGACCGCCACGCGCAGCGGCGCGCCGAGCTTGGGATGCAGGATGGCAGCGGCATGCTCGAGCTCGCCGGATTCGCCGACGATCGCGGCCTTGCCGTAGCTCTGCGCCTGGCCGGGCTGGATGCCCAGCGCCTGCACGGCCTTCTGCCCAAGCAGCGCGCCGAGCTCCTCGCCGATGTCGATCAGCTCGTCGAGCGATTCGCTGTAGCGGCCGGCGTAAGGGTTCTCGATGACCGCGATGGCCACGGCACGGCGCGTGGGCGGCTCGATGGTCTTGCCCATTTCCTTGCGGGTTTCGTCGACCTGCACGACGAGCTTGCGGATGTTGGCACTCATGGTTGTTTCCTTGTGTCTCTGAATGAGGGACGTTGCGGCTTCAGCGCAGGCCATCCCACTTGGCGACGTTCTCGGCGCGCAGGCCGCCGACACGCTCGTGCACGCGGTAGCCCGTGCTCATCGCGAGGATGAAGACGATCTCGTCGGCCGCCGGCGCACCGGGCACGCGGACCTCGATCGCGTCGAACTGGCCGCGCACGTAGCTGGCATTGATATTGGTGAGCGGCACATCCAGCGTCGCGCCGGGCGGCCCCACCTTCTTGGTCGAAGGCACGATCGACAGCGCGTTGCCCGGCTGGCCGGTCTTCTTCTCGTCCACGGTGCCGGCGGTGTAGGCCGCGCGGTCGCCCTTCCAGCCCAGCAGCTCGCGCATCGCGTAACCGCCCGGCACATGCCACAGAGCGCCATGCTCGAGCTCGCCGGCGGCACCGACGATGGCGCCCTTGCCGTAGGTCGCGATGCGATCGAGCGGCACGTCCATCGCGCCGTGCAGGCGGTGCGCCATGTCCACGCCCACGGGATCGAGCAGGCTCATCATCGGCAGGATGTCCGGTTCGTAGCGCCCGGCGAAGGGATTGGTCAGCACCGCGGCAATGGCGCCGCGCACCAACGGCGTCGCGGCGCGCGGGCCGAACTCGTGGTGGATGTGCTCGACCTGGGTGAAGACACGACGGATATCGATCATGAAAACAAGTCCTGCTTTTCGTTAAGCAAATACTGAACCAACTGCAGCGGCCTGCGGCGAATTCCCGAGCGCGAACACACCCGACGCTTGCGAGCTTAAAGGCTCCACCAGCCTCCATTGCCCCTGGCAAACGAGCATGGCGGACCAGATCAAGCTGGAGCGCTGCAGGTCGGCGGCGCGGGCGGCGCCCGCGTCCAGTGCGCGCTGCACCTGCGCCGGCGCGAGCGCCTCGACATCTACCGTGACCGGAAGATCGCCAAGGTCGCTGTCGTCCTTGCATTCGCTGGCGGGGCGGCGATGGATGCCCGCGTCTTCCACGTCGACCGCGTTGGCGATCACCGTGGCGGCCGCATCGGCCTGCGCCGCCGTCGCCGCGAGCACGGTCACGCTGTCGGCGATGCCCAGCGAGAAACTGCGGCCGCGCCAGCCGCTGGTGGCGACGCCGCGCACGGGCATCTCGGCGCGCAGCTCGAACTGGCCGTCGGTGGCAAGCGGTCCGCGCTCGCGGATGTCGAAGCGCGCCAGGTCGGCGAAGAGGCCGACGCGGGCGGACTGGCCGGGAGCGAGGTGCAAGGCGATGTCGCCGCCGTTGTTGATCCAGGCGCGCTCGATGCCATCGCGCCGATAGCAGGCCACGAGCTCCTGGGCGACGGCGCCCGCCACTGCGGCCATCGGCGTGATGAAGCCGGCGCGGAAGGGCGCGCAGGCCTCCCACATGCGCCGTGCGATCGGGCCCTGCAGCGCACAGGTCTCGCCCACCGGCTGGCGCAGCAGGCGCAGCTCGGCCACCAGTTCGTCGAGCACCGTGCCGAAGCGCCGCCACGCGAGCTCGTGCGCGACGGCAACCTCGATCTCGCTGCCGTGCGCCTCGGCCACGATGTCGATCGGGCCGTGGTTGAGGTGCCATCGGCCTTGGCCGATCGGCTGACGTTGTGCGCCATTCATGCGAGTGCGCAGCCGGCCAGCGATTGCACGCTCGCGCGGCTCGCCAGCGTGTCGGGGTGCCCGGCGCCGAGCGTCTGCACGCGCCGGCGCCAGGCCTGGCGCGCCTGCTCGCAGGCAGGCTGAGCCTGGCCGCGCCGGCCCAGCACCACGCCGAGGTTGTGGCGCGACAGCAGCGTGGGGGCGGCCAGCGGGCCGAACAGGCGCTCGCGGATCTGCAGGGCCTCCGAAAAAGCCTGCTGTGCCTCCACCAGCGCGCCGAGCGTCGCCAGCGATGCACCGAGGTTGTTGAGCGTGGCGGCGCGGTTGGCGGCGCTCGCTCCATCGGCGGGCATCATCGGCAGGGCCTCGCGGTACAAGGCCACGGCCGCGGCATGCTGCCCCTGGCCCGCGAGCGCATGGCCTCGGTTGTTGAGCTGCACTCCACGCGAGGACGAGGCACCGCCGCCCTGTTGCGGCGGCGCCGTGTTCGCGCAAGCGCTCAGCGCCAGGGCCAGCGCAAGGGCGACGCACGGGAGCAGCCAGGGTGTCGACATGGGCGCCTCAACCCAGCATCGGCGGATGGCCGAGCGGCCACGGGTTGGCATCGTCCATGCGGCGCCATTGACGCGCCAGCGGTGCGCCGTCGTTCTGCCAGGCGCCGCGCGCCAGCGCCTGCTCGAGCGAGAACACGTGCTCCATGTGGCCGCCGAGCGCCGCGTAGTCCTCGCGCCGCATGCTGAACTCGATGGGCGCCACGATGGCCGGCGTAGGTACGGTGCCGAAGCTGTTGTCGGGCATGCGCAGCACATCAGCCATGATGGTGATGCCGCCACCCGGCCACACATAGGCCGGCGCGCCGCCGCAGGTCACGTTGACCAGCGCGCGCTTGATGGCACGGGTGAGCAGCACCGGGTTCTCGGTCACGCCGGCGCGCAAGGATCCGCCGGCGCCGCCGAGGAAGAGCACGCTGCACAGCGAGGGCTCGCAGTTCTCGCCGATGCGCTCGACGACGCGGCGCACCTCGGCCGGCATCTGCTGCTCGACGGGCTTGAGCTCGTCGTCGAGCACGTACCACTGCGCATGCTCGCCTGTTGTGGAGGTCATCAGCAGGCGCAGGCCGGGCCTGGCCACGCCCTCCTCCCAGCCCTCGATGATCGAGAGCGGGTCGTCGATGTCGGTGCCGCCCCAGCCATTGCCCGGATTGGCCACCTGGAAATAGCGCCCAGGTGTGGATTTGCGCCCGCGCATCTGGATGCCCGATGGCCGCATGTCGAGGCAGCGCCCGGCCTGGTGCTCGGTGAGCACGCCGGTGATGTGGTCGTCGACCACCACCACCTCGTCGGCCTGGCTGAAGAGCTGGCGCGCGAAGATGCCGATGGCGGCCGAACCGCAGCCGACGCGCATGCGCTGTTCCTCGACCCCATTGACGATGGGCGCGCGGCCGGCCTGGATCACCATGCTGGCGCCGCCATCGATCACGCATTCGACCGGCTTCTTGTTGCCCAGCAGCTGCATCAGCTCGGCCGTCATCCGGCCTTCCTTCTTGCTGCCGCCGGTGAGGTGGTGCACGCCGCCGAGCGAGAGCATCTGCGAGCCGTACTCGGCAGTGGTGACGTGGCCCACCACCTCGCCGCGGTAGCGCACGTTGGCCTGCTCGGCGCCCAGGAAGCGGTCGGTGTCGATCTTCACCTTGAAGCTGCAGTAGCTGAAGATGCCCTCGGTCACCACCGTGACCATGTCCACGCCCTGGGCCTTCGAGGCCACGATGAAGGGCGCGGGCTTGTAGTCGGGGTAGGTGGTGGAGGAGCCCACGCCGGTCACGAAGACCTCGTCGGCGTGGAGGAGATCGCCGCTCCAGTCGGGCTCGGCACCGGGCGTTGCCGGCTCGGCCGCGGGGCGCGCGAAAGGCACCAGCGCAGGCGACGCGCTGGCCAGTTCGCGGCGCAGCAGCAGCACCGGGTCGACCCGCACCAGCACCCCCTCTCGATTCGCATAGCGGTCGCAGGCGCCGGTGCGGCCCTCGGAGATCTGGCAGAGCACGGGACAGGCGTTGCACTCGACCTTGGCCACGCTCATGCGCTCGTTGCGCAGCGGCGAGCGGCCGCTCGCCTCGGGCAGCACCGGCATGTCCATGCCGGGCAATCCATCTGTCTTGGTGTGTTCGGTCATCGCGGGCTTCTCGTGGAATCGTGGCGTCGGGCTGTGCAACAAATGTGCCGGAGGGCTCTCTTGTGCTGGGTCTTCGCTTTGTGTAGCATCCACTACAAATTCATGTGGTGATCACTACATGAAGTCAATGTAGCAAACAGACCCGATGCTTGCAATGGTGTTTTCTCAGGTGTCGCCGACAATCGGGGGGTTGCGGCAGACTGACGGTGCTCGGCTCCGCGCCACCGCGCACCCCGTCCGTGCGCGTTTTCTCGTTCACAACCACCCCTGATTCCTATGAGTGCATTCAGCGAAGAACGTGTGTTGAGCGTCCATCACTGGACCGACCGCCTGTTCACCTTCACCACCACCCGCGACCCGGCGCTGCGCTTCTCCAACGGTCATTTCACGATGATCGGCCTGAAGGTCAACAACAAGCCCCTGCTGCGCGCCTACAGCATCGTGAGCCCGAACTACGAGGAGCACCTGGAGTTCCTCAGCATCAAGGTCGAGGAAGGGCCGCTCACCTCCCGGCTTCAGCACATCCAGGTCGGCGACACCATCATCGTGGGCCGCAAGCCCACCGGCACGCTGCTGATCGACTACACGCTGCCGGGCAAGCGGCTTTATCTCTTCGGCACGGGCACGGGCCTCGCACCTTTCATGAGCATCATCCGCGACCCGGAGACCTATGAGAAGTACGAACAGGTCGTCCTGGTGCACGGCGTGCGCCAGATCGACGAGCTGGCCTATCACGACCTGGTGACCGACCATCTGCCCAAGCACGAGTTCCTGGGCGAGATGGTCGAGAAGCAGCTGCTGTACTACCCGACGGTCACGCGCGAGGAGTTCCGCAACATGGGCCGCATCACCGACCTGATCTCGACCAACAAGCTCACCGACGACCTGGGCCTGCCGCCGCTGAATGCAGCCGAGGACCGGGTCATGCTGTGCGGCAGTCCCGGCCTGCTGGTGGACCTGAAGCACATCCTCGAAGGCCGGGGATTCAAGGAGGGCAACACCTCCACGCCGGGCGATTTCGTCATCGAACGCGCCTTCGCCGAAAAGTAATGGCAGCGGCTCGCGCACCCAAGCCGGCCACGCGCCGCACCGGCGTGCGCGAAGCCGCCGCGCAGGCCACGCGCGACAGCATCCTGCGCGCGGCGACCAAGGTGTTCGCCAAGTACGGCTACGACGGCGGCAGCGTCGAGAAGATCTCGAAAGCCGCCAATTCGTACGACCGGATGATCTACTACTACTTCGGCAGCAAGGAAGGCCTGTTCATCGCGGTGCTGGAAAGCATCTACCGCCGCATGGACGATGCCGAGGCCGCGCTCCACCTCGATTCCAGCCGCCCCGTCGAGGCCCTCGCCGCGGTGATCCGCTTCGTGCTCGGCTACTACCGCAAGAACCCCGAGTTCGTGACGCTGCTCAACACCGAGAACCTGCACAAGGGCCGGCACATCGCGAAGTCGCTGCGCGCGCGCGAGTACTCGTCGCGCGCGATCGCGATCATTCAGGAGCTGCTCGAAAGCGGTGCGGCGCAGGGCCTGTTCCGCAAGGACGTGGCGGCGCGCGACCTGTACCTGCTGATCGCGTCCACCGGCTACTTCTACACCTCGAACCGCCACACGCTGACCGCCTTCCTCGGCGAGCCGCTGGAGACGCCGGAGGCGGTCGCGCACTGGGAGGACTTCGTGATCGAGACCGTGCTGCGCACGGTCGACGCGGGCGCTCCCGAGGAAGAAACACCACCACCCCACGAGGACAAGAAATGGCAGAAGTCGCAACTGGCGCAAAGTCGGGCAAGGTCGTCATCCGGAACATAGGCCTGCTGCTCTCGGGCGACCTCGACCGCCCCATCCTCGAGGCCGACACCCTCGTCGTGAACGACGGCCTGATCGTCGCGGTCGGCAAGGAAAAGGACTGCGACACCGAAGGCGCGCAGACGGTCATCGACGCGAAGAAGACCTGCGTCGCGCCCGGGCTGATCGACAGCCACGTGCACCCCGTCTTCGGCGACTGGACGCCGCGCCAGAGTCAGCTGGGCTGGATCGATTCCACGATGAACGGCGGCGTCACCACGATGATCTCCGCCGGCGAGGTGCACCTGCCCGGCCGCCCCAAGGACATCGTCGGCTTGAAGGCGCTGGCCATCACCGCGCAGCGTGCGTTCGACAACTTCCGCCCCGGCGGCGTCAAGGTGCTGGCGGGCGCGCCGGTGCTCGAGAAGGGCATGGTCGAGAGCGATTTCAAGGAGATGGCCGAAGCGGGCGTAGGCCTGCTGGGCGAGGTAGGCCTGGGCTCGGTGAAGGCCGGCTACGAGGCCAAGGAGATGGTGGCCTGGGCGCGCAAGTACGGCATCCAGAGCACCATCCACACCGGCGGCCCCTCCATTCCAGGCTCGGGCCTGATCGACAAGGACGTGGTGCTGGAGGCCGATGCCGATGTCATCGGGCACATCAACGGCGGCCACACCTCGCTGCCCGAGGCCCACGTGTGCGAGCTGTGCGAGAAGTCCTCGCGCGCCATCGAGATCGTGCACAACGGCAACGAGCGCGTGGCCATCGCCGCGGCCAGGGCGGCGCTGGACCTGAAGTGCCCGCACCGCATCATCCTGGGCACCGACGGGCCGGCCGGCTCGGGCGTGCAGCCGCTGGGCATCCTGCGCATGGTGGCGATGCTGTCCTCGCTGGCCAACATCCCGGCCGAGCTGGTGTTCTGTTTCGCGACCGGCAACACGGCGCGCATCCGCAAGCTGAACTGCGGGCTGATCGAGCCCGGGCGCGCGGCCGACTTCGTCTTCATGGACCGGGCGCAGCACACGGCCGGCAAGACACTGCTCGAAAGCGTGCAGCTGGGTGACATCCCCGGCGTTGGCATGGTGATGATCGACGGCATCGTGCGCTGCGGGCGCAGCCGCAACACGCCGCCGGCCACCGAGATCCCGGTGGTGGTGTCGGGCGCGCACTGACGCGGCGGCTGCCTTCTCAGTGCCGGCGCGGCGACTTGAAGATCAGCTGCCGCGCCGCCAGGAAGTTGAGCGCCAGCCCCGCGCAGCTGCCCAGCGCCACGCCGAGCGCCGGCACCCAGGCCCCGCTGAAGGCATGCAGCACGAGCACGTAGACGCCGTAGTTCACCACCGCGCCGCCGAGCATGGTCAGCAGGTAGCCGAGGTATTCGCGGGCCAGGGACGCGCCCGAATGGCGCGCACTGAAGGCATAGCGCCGGTTCAGCGCCCAGGTGGCGGTCGCGGCCGCGAGAAAGGACACCACGCGCGCCGCGTACCAGCCCAGCAGCGGCGCCGCCAGGTAGAGCACCCCCACGTCGACGCCGAGACCGATCACGCCGGCGAGCGCGAACAGCAGGAACTCGCGGCCCGCCTTCATCGTCGGGGCCGCTCGACGGGCCCACGATGCAGCACGCCCGGAATGGCCAGATAGCGCAGCCGCTTGGCCTCGCGGCGGCCCATGGTCACGGCGTGAAGCACGATGCCGCAGACGAAGGCCAGCATCGCGGTCAGCATGGTGCCGGTCAGCAGCACCGCGGTGGGCAGGCGCGGCACCAGGCCGGTGGCGAGGTAGGTCAGGGCCAAGGGTACGGCCGCGGCGATCGAGCCCAGCGTCAGCACGGTCGCGATTCCCGAGAAGAACAGCAGCGGCCTCTCGCTCACGAACAGCTTGCAGATGGTCCTGAGGATGCGCCAGCCGTCCCGGTAAGTGGACAGCTTGCTGTGCGAGCCCTCGGGCCGCGAGCGGTAGCGCACCGGCAGCTCGGCGAAGGGCATGCGCAGCTCCAGCGCGTGGACGGTGAGCTCGGTCTCGATCTCGAAGCCTTCGGAGACCGCCGGAAAGGACTTGGCATAACGCCGCGAGAACACGCGCAGGCCGGAGAGCATGTCGGTCAGCCGTCCGCCGAAAAGCGCCGCCACCGCGCCGGTGAGCAGCCGGTTGCCGAAGCGGTGGCCGGCGCGGTAGGTCTGGGCGTCCCCGCCGTCGTCGACGCGCGAACCGACCACCATGTCGAGGTTGCCTTGCACCAGCGTGTCGACCAGGTGGCGCAGCTCGCAGAGGTCGTAGGTGGCGTCGCCGTCGACCATGACGTAGATGTCGGCTTCCACGTCCGCGAACATCCGGCGCGCAACGTTGCCTTTGCCGCGCAGGGCCACATGCGTGACCTGGGCACCGGCTGCCCGCGCGACGGCCGCCGTGCCGTCGGTGGAGGCGTTGTCGAACACGTGGATCTCGATCTCGGGCAGCACGGCGCGGAACTCGTCCACCACCTGCGTGATGGCGAGCGCTTCGTTGTAGCAAGGGATCACCGCGGCGATGCGCAGCGCGGGCAAGGCGGCGTTGGAGGCAGGAGCTTCGGTCATGGTGCGGGGGGCAGGATACGGTACGCCTTGGCGCCGTCCTGCTCGTACATCAGGGCGAAGTGGCGGTTGAAGTCCTCATGGCCGGCCAGGTTGCGCGCCACCGTATCGGGCATCACGATGGCTTCGAAGCCCAGCCCGGCGAACCTGCGCGCGGCCTCGGCTCCGGGCAGCAGCGGGAAATCCGCATAGCGCCACGGGCCGAGCGTATCGCCCCAGATCGGGTTGGGCCCGTAGTAGATGGCCTCGCTGAGCGCGATCTGGTAGACGCGGCCGGAGACCTGCTCGCGCACGTGGTCCATCACGGCATAGCCCGGCACGTTGGCCCGCAGGAAAGCCTCCCGCGCGGCGGCCGTGGGCGACACCTTGGCCAGTTCGCGGGTGGTGTGCCGGACCGACACCGCCGCCAACATCACAAGGAACAGGCCGGCCGCGATGCCGCCCGCACTCACCGGCGAACCGGCACGGCCGGTCGCCGGCACCAGTCTGCGCAGCCCCGCCGCAACCCATCGCAGCAGCACCTGCCAGCCCAGCACCGCGACCAGAGCGAGCAGCGGGAAGGAGGCTGTCATGTAGCGCGGGTAGCGCGAGGTTGCCGCCCACACGAGCAGCGAGTAGGCGCAGAACACGATCGCCGCGTGCACCGCCGGCGAGCGCCGCCACGCCAGGCTGAAAGGTGCGAGCACCACCGGCCAGATCAGGAAGTTCGGCAACGCTGCGTGGGCGCGCACGTCGTCGACCTGGTTCTTGTAGTCGGCCAGGTTCCAGTTGCTGAAGCCGAACAGCTTGGCGCCGATTGGGTTGAAGGGGTCGCCAGTCATGACGGCGTTGCGCGCGTACCAGTAGACGCAGGGCAGCAGGAAGCACACGAGCCCCACCGCCCAGACGGCCGGGCGCCGTTCGCGCCGGACCACGAACCACGCGGCCAGCGGCAGGAAGGTCAGGGCCTGGTACTTGGAACCGGCCGCAAGCCCCAGGAAGAAGGCCGCCAGCGCCAGCCAGCGCGCGCCCTGCGCCGGTTGCGCCGCGTGCGACTCGTTCCACCACCACAGAGCGATCCAGGCGGACAGCACGAACAGCGCGACGCCCATGTCGATCAGCGCGTTCGAGTAGTCGCCGATGCCGAGCCAGATGCCGGCGGCCGCACAGGCCAGCACGCGATTGAGATGCTGCACGCCCAGGCGGTAGATCATCCATACCGACAGCCAGCCGGCCAGCCCGTTCATGAAGTGCGGCAGCGCGTCGTCGCCCACCAGCAGCGCGGCGGCATAGAGCAGGTTGTAGTTGTACGGGAACCAGGGGTAGCGCAGCCACTCGTGGATGCCCAGCGTGCCGGTCTGCGCCACCTGGCGCGCGTAAGGCAGGTGGTACATCAGCTCGTCGAAGGCCGCAGGCGGCGCCAGCGGCGCCACCAGCGTAGGCAGCGCGACCAGCGCCAGCGCGCCGAGGCCGGCCTTCTCGACCCAGGTGAGGGAGGGCCCCGGCTCGAGGGCACGCGCCTGTCGCAGCCATGCGGGGAACTGCACGCAGGCCGCGGCAAAGCCGACCGCGACGGGCAGCAGCACGCCGGGAACATTGAGCAGCCCCGCGATGCCGAGGGCCTGGAACACGCAGATGAAGATGCCCACGCCGAGCGCCATGGCCATGGCCATCTCGAGCCAGAAGTCGCGGTGCACCGGCGCACCGAGGCGCGCGAACACCGCCCGGCCGAAGCCCCAGCAGGCGGCGACGAAGATCGCGAGCGCCGCGTAATGCGCGGCTGCGAAGGTCAGTTTCTCGACCAGCATCAGAGATTGGGCGCCAACAGCCGCTCAAGGTCGGCTTCGCTCTCGTGGCGCCGTGCGGCCTGGTCCTGCAACTGGTCGCGCCCGATCTTGCCGACGTTGAAGTAGGTGGCCTCGGGATGGCTCAGGTAGAAGCCGCTGACGCTGGCGGCGGGCATCATGGCCAGGCTTTCCGTCAGCGTCATGCCGATGTCCTGGCACTGCAGCAGCTCGAACATCGGCCCCTTCACGCTGTGGTCCGGGCAGGCCGGATAACCGGGCGCCGGGCGGATGCCGCGGTACTTTTCGGCAATCATCGCCTCGTTGCTCAGCGCCTCGTCGGGCGCATAGCCCCAGAGGTCGGTGCGCACGCGGTGGTGAAGCGCCTCGGCGAATGCCTCCGCCAGCCGGTCGGCCAGCGCCTTCAGCATGATGGCCGAGTAGTCGTCGAGGTCGTCGAGGAAGAACTTCTCCTTCTTCTCGACGCCGATGCCGGCAGTGACTGCGAACATGCCCACGTAGTCGGCCAGGCCGCTGTCGCGCGGCGCCACGAAATCTGCCAGGCAGCGGCTGGGGCGCATCACGCCGTCGATCGCCTGCTTCTCGGTCTGCTGCCGCAGGCCGTACCAGGTGAGTGCGGTCTTGGTGCGCGTCTCGTCGGTGTAGATCACGATGTCGTCGTCGTTCACGGTGTTGGCGGGCCAGAAGCCGATCACGCCGTTGGCGGTGAGCCAGCGGCCCTCGATCAGGCGCTTGAGCATGCGCTGCCCGTCGCCGAAGACGCGCACCGCTTCGCTGCCCACCACCTCGTCCTTGAGGATCGCGGGGAAGGGCCCGGCCAGGTCCCAGGTCTGGAAGAAAGGCCCCCAGTCGATGTACTTCGCGAGCTCGCTGAGGTCGAAGTTGCGGAACATGCGCCGCCCGGTGAACTTGGGCACCGGCGGCACGTAGCCCTTCCAGTCGATCGGCGTCCTGTTGGCGCGCGCCTTGGCCAACGGCCACAGCGGCACCTGCTTCTTGCTGGCATGCAGCTGCCGGACCTTGTCGTAGTCGGCGTTGAGCTCGTCGATGTAGGCGGTGGCCTGCTCCGAGAGCAGCGACTGCGCCACGCTCACGCTGCGCGAGGCGTCGGGCACGTAGACCACCGGCCCCTCGTAGTGCGGCGCGATCTTCACGGCCGTGTGCACGCGGCTGGTGGTAGCGCCGCCGATCAGGAGCGGGATCTTGCGGATGCGGAAGTGCTCGTCCTTCTGCATCTCGCCGGCGACGTACTGCATTTCCTCGAGGCTGGGCGTGATCAGGCCCGACAGGCCCACGATGTCCGCGCCCTCGACCTTGGCGCGCGCCAGGATCTCGTGGCAAGGAACCATCACGCCCATGTTCACCACCTCGAAGTTGTTGCACTGGAGCACGACGGTGACGATGTTCTTGCCGATGTCGTGCACGTCGCCCTTGACGGTAGCGATGACGATCTTGCCCTTGGTGCGCACGTCGCGGCCGGCGGCCTCGTCCTGGCGCTTCTCTTCCTCGATGTAGGGGATCAGGTGGGCGACGGCCTGCTTCATCACGCGCGCCGACTTCACCACTTGCGGCAGGAACATCTTGCCGGCGCCGAACAGGTCGCCGACCACGTTCATGCCGTCCATCAGCGGGCCCTCGATCACGTGCAGCGGGCGGCCGCCCTTGGCGAGGATGGCGCGGTAGGCCTCCTCGGTGTCCTCGACGATGAAGTCGGTGATGCCGTGCACCAGCGCATGCGACAGGCGCTGGTTGACCGACACCGGCTGCTCGGGCGTGCCGCGCCACTCGAGCTTCTTGCTGTCGTCCTTGGCGCCGCTCTTGGCGGTTTCGGCCACTTCAACCAGGCGCTCCCCTGCGTCGGGCCGGCGGTTGAGCACCACGTCTTCCACGCGCTCGCGCAAGGACGGCTCGAGGTCGTCGTAGACGCCCACCATGCCCGCGTTGACGATGCCCATGTCCATGCCCGCCTGGATCGCGTGATAGAGGAACACCGTGTGGATGGCCTCGCGCACCGGGTCGTTGCCGCGGAAGCTGAAGCTTACGTTCGACACCCCGCCCGAGACCTTGGCGCCCGGCAGGTTCTTCTTGATCCAGCGCGTGGCCTCGATGAAGTCGACCGCGTAGTTGTTGTGCTCCTCGATGCCGGTGGCGATCGCGAAGATGTTGGGGTCGAAGATGATGTCCTCGGGCGGGAAGCCCACTTCATCCACCAGGATGCGGTAGGCCCGTTCGCAGATTTCGATCTTGCGCTGGTACGTGTCGGCCTGGCCCTTCTCGTCGAAGGCCATCACCACCGCGGCCGCGCCGTAGCGGCGCAGCAGCGTGGCCTGGTGCTTGAAGCTCTCCACGCCCTCCTTCATGCTGATCGAGTTGACGATGCCCTTGCCCTGGATGCAGCGCAGGCCCGCCTCGATCACCTCCCACTTGGAGCTGTCGACCATGATCGGCACGCGCGCGATGTCGGGCTCGCTGGCGATCAGGTTCAGAAAGCGCACCATCGCGGCCTTGCTGTCGAGCATGGCCTCGTCCATGTTGATGTCGATCACCTGCGCGCCGTTCTCGACCTGCTGGCGGGCCACCGCCAGCGCCTCCTCGAACTGGCCGTTGAGAATCATGCGGGCGAAAGCCTTGGAGCCGGTGACGTTGGTGCGTTCGCCGATGTTGACGAACAGCGTGCCCGCGCCGATCTGCACCGGCTCCAGGCCGGACAGCTTCATCGGGGGGACTTGGACGGGAGAAGTGGAATCTGAAGACATGTACTCACCTGCGAACGGGGTTCAGGCGAGCGTCGTTGCACTCCAGCGAATGGAAGCCCAAGCCTGACGCGGCGCCCTGGTCAAGGGAGGCCGCGCTGCAACGCTCCTTGGGAGCCGGGGATTTTACGCCGGCTTCGCGGCCCCGGACGCCGACGCGGGCAGGCCGAAGATCCCGTCGAAGGCCCAGTTGAAGATGAAGGTGTAGACCAGAAAGAACACCACCAAGCCCAGGTCCATCACCAGCGCCTGCCACAGGCTCACGTCCAACCACCAGGCGAAGACCGGCACCAGGAAGGCCACCAGCCCGCCCTCGAAGCCGATCGCGTGGGCGATGCGGCGGCGCAGGCTGCGTCCACGTACGGTTTGGCGCGACTCCCAGCGCTCGAACAGGGCGTTGAAGCTGAGGTTCCAGAGAATGGCGATGGCCGAGGCCAGCACCGCCGCCACGCCTGAATGGCCGGCGCTCTGCCCCGTCATTAGTGCCAGTCCCGCACTTGCCACAATGATGGCGATGCCCTCGTAGAGCGTGATGTAAAGGACGCGGCGCTTGAGCCCTTGCATGAAATCGATCCTGTGGTGCTGTGGATCCGCTCGACTTTATGTGTCTGTTGCTGATATAAAAAGTCATCTTCTTTCAGGTTTTCTGATAGCCGATGAGTTTCACCAGCGACAACGTGGAGGTTTTCCTCGCCGTGCTCGACCACGGCTCGTTCTCGGCCGCCGCGCGCGCCCTGCACCGCGTGCCCTCGGCGGTCAGCATGGCGATCGCCAACCTCGAAGCCGAGCTGGACCTCGCCTTGTTCGACCGCAAGGGACGTGAGCCCCAGCCGACGCCCGCCGCGCGTTCGCTGGAGCCGCAGGCCCGTTTGCTGGCGGCGCAGCTGCAGCAATTACAGGTGCAGGCACTGGCCCTCACCCGGGGTCTGGAGAACCGGCTGACCCTCGCCATCGCGCCCGAGCTGCTGGCCGCGCCTTGGAGCGGCGCGTTGGCCACACTCGCGCAGGAGTATCCGCAGCTGGAGGTCGAGGTGCTGGCCGCGCCGCAGGACGACGCGCTGGCGCTGCTGCACAGCGGCCGCGCGCAGCTGGCGCTGGTCTTCGAACGCCCGAGCCTGGACGGCCGCGAGGCCTTTCACGAGGTCGCCAACGAGATGATGGTGGCCGTGATCGCGCCAGGCCATCCGGTGCTGGCCGGTGCCGGCGGGCGGCTGCGCGAGGATCACCTGAGGACGACCCGGCAGATCGTCGTGGCGGGCCGCGACCTGGCCACCCGTGACCCGCGCTTCGAGTTCGCGCGCCATGTCTGGCGCACGGACAACGCGCTGGCGGCGCTAAGCCTGATCACCGCCGGGCTGGGCTGGGGTTGGCTGCCGCGCAACTTCGCCCGGCCGCATGTGGCGGCCGGCGCTCTGCTCGAGATCCCTTTCGAGAACCTCTCGAACGGGTTGGACCTGTGGGTGGACGTGGTCTGGTCGCGCGAACGCCCACTGGGCCTGGGAGCGCAGCGCTTCGTGGCGCTGATCGCGCGCAAGAAGGACTAGGGTTGATCGTTCGACGGCGGCCGGTTGATCCGGTCAAGCTGCCGTTGCCGCAGATCCGCGCCAGGCATGGCCGGCGCCGGGCCCGGCGCGGGACTTGGCGCCGGCGGGCGGCCGGCCGCTTGGCCCGGGTGCATTTGCGGGGGGCGAGCGCCCGGCTGCATGCCCGGCGGCTGGGCGTGCTGGGGCGGCCGGACGCCAGCATCGCCCCGCGGCGGACGGAAGTCGTGGCCAGGTTGGGGGGGTTGGACGCCAGCATCGCCCCGCGGCGGGCGGAAGTCGTGGCCGGGCTGCGGCGGACGGACGTCACGGTCAGGCCGCGGCGGCCGGAAGCCGTGCTCCGGCGGCGGACGCTGCCCGGGCGGCGGTTGCCAGCCAGGTTGCGGCCGGAAGCCTGGGTCCGGATGGGGCTGGTAGCCAGGGCCCGGGCGCGGCCGGTACCCCGAGTCGCGGTCATGCCAGGGCCGGGGCTCCCAATTCGGCCTCGGCGGCGGCACCGGACGCCATCCCGCCACCGGCGGTGGCGGCCGCCCATGCCACCAGCGCGGCTCGCGGTACCAGGGCCGGTCGCGGTAGTGGTCGGCCCAGTAGTTGCCGATCGTGAAGCCGACGATCGGCACGCCGATGGTCGCCCCGTATGTTGCCAGGGGGAGGCGCCGATCCTCGTAGACGTAGTCGATGGCGTCTGCATATACCCACCCGCGCAGGCCATCGGGCAGCACCACGTCGCACCACCTGTAGCCGCTGGTGCAGCCCAGCACCTCGAAGGGTTGGCCCCGCCCCAGCCGCGCCACCACCGGGTAGTCGCCCGAAGGGCCTGCTCGAAGATTGACGGTGCCGCGCGCGACGGCCTCCTGGGCCGCCGCGGCGACCGGAAGCACTAGGGCTAGGGTTCCGATGCCGATCCAGCGCTGCGCGAGCTTGCTGTTCATGGTGCCTCCTTGATGAACTTTCGGGGCAGACCGCGTGCCCGGGCATTGCCTTTCGGCGACGGCCTGACCGTCCAACGGGCCCGCTCGGGAGGCGGTGCACCGCCATAACCCTTGGAGAGCTTCTTCATCCGACCTTTACAGGAGGCCGGCGGCGGGGCGGATTCACTGAAGGTACCTTCGCCTTCGGCTGCGGTACGAGCCCCTTCGGAACGGCCGGGCGAGGGCTCAGGCGGCTTCGGGATAGAAGGCTGCTCGGTGCAGCGCCCGGCCCGCCAGCGGCGAAACCGCCTGCCCGATCGCGGCGATGTGTTCCGGCGTGGTGCCGCAGCAGCCGCCCACGATGTTGACCAAGCCCTCGGAGGCGAACTCGTGCAGCAGGCGCGAGGTGACCTCGGGCGTCTCGTCGAAGCCGGTCTCGCTCATCGGATTGGGAAGGCCGGCGTTGGGATAGCAGCTGATGAAGGTGTCGTCCGCCACCCGGGCGAGCTCCTGGATGTAGGGCCGCATCAGGGCCGCGCCCAGCGCGCAGTTCAGCCCGATGGCGAGCGGGCGCGCATGGCGGACGCTGTGCCAGAAGGCGGTGACGGTCTGGCCGCTGAGAATGCGCCCGGAGGCATCCGTCACCGTGCCGCTGATGATCAGCGGCAGGCGCTCGCCGCTCGCCGCGAAGTACTCGTCGACCGCGAAGAGCGCGGCCTTGGCGTTGAGCGTGTCGAAAATGGTCTCGACCAGCAGCACGTCGGCGCCACCTTCGACCAGCGCCTCCACCTGCTCGTAGTAGGAAACACGCAGTTCCTCGAAGCTCACGTTGCGCGCGCCGGGGTCGTTCACGTCGGGGCTGATGCTCGCGGTCTTGGGCGTCGGGCCGAGCGCGCCGGCCACGAAGCGGGGCTTGTCGGGGGTGGAGAACTTGTCGCAGGCGGCGCGGGCGATGCGGGCCGACTCGAGGTTCATCTCGCGCGCGAGGTCGGCCATCTTGTAATCCTCCTGCGCGATGCGGGTCGCGCCGAAGGTGTTGGTCTCGATCAGGTCGGCGCCAGCGGCCAGGTAGGCCTCGTGGATGTCTCGGATCACCTCGGGCCGTGTCAGCGAAAGCAGCTCGTTGTTGCCCTTCACGTCGCGCGGAAAGTCCTTGAAGCGCACCCCGCGGTACTGGGCTTCGGTGAGCTTGAAGCGCTGGATCATCGTGCCCATGGCCCCGTCGAGGATGGCGATGCGGTTGGCGAGGATGGCGGGGAGCTGCTGGGCGCGCGTGTAGGCGAGGGGCTTCATGGGGCGATTGTAGGAAGGGCTCGACGCCCGTGTCAGGGCCCGGCCTTGTGCACTGATGGAACCAATCCGCCAACGGGGGTTACGCATCTGGACGCGCTGCTTCGTCCATGGTGGACAAGGCCGCAAAACAGGAACAGCACCATGAACCAGCTCCAATTCAACGGCATCTGCGAAGCCGCCGCCCGGGCATTGCACGTCGAACCGTCGCCGCAGGACGGGCGCTACTCACTCTCGGTCGAAGAGCCCGAAATCCTCATGGATTTCGACGACGCGGAAGACGGCGACGCGCTCTTCTTCTACATCGACCTGGGCGACACCGACTCGCACGAGCGCGCCGAGGTCTGCGAGCAACTCCTGCAGCTCAACCTGCGCACGCACGGAACGCTCCGTGGCGCCTACGCCTTCGACACCGCCTCGTCGCGCGTGATTTTCTGCGGGGAGCTTCGCGATGGCGAAGCGCTCGACGGGGCATTCGTGGCGGAGATGCTCCGGTTTCACCTGGAGGAAACCAGGACGGCGCGGGACGTCATCGGGGTGCGGGCGTCGGAGGGCCATGGCGTGTTGCTGACCAGCGTGCTGGCTTGACCGGCGTTTGCCATTACTCAACTGTTTCTTCCATCATCATCCAATCGCAAAAATTCGTCATGACAGATAGATTCTCAAGCCTGAACCACCCTGCAATCAACCGCGGTGCTTCTCGATCAGCACAAAAAGTCAAAAAAAAGGAGAAGGAAAAGAAGCAGTCAAAACTGACAAGTTTGGTCCCCCGATTGCCGTTGAAAGACACGGCTGGCACGAAATCCACCGATCGACCTAAGCAATCAAAGAAAGCAGAACAATCAACGAAAGGCCAGCGCTTTCAAGACGATGAATTCGACTCGAGTGAAGCATCTATGACTCGTGAAGCATCAGAACGCAGGTGAAAGTCTGATTGTTTTCAGCCCGCTTGAAGACAGCGAAACAAGTACCCGGAAGTGGGAAGCCAGCACCAGTCACCAGTTGCCGAAGAGAAGCCCTCAGGATTCAAAAAGGCTAATCCATCCCGACAGACCAGGCAGAACCTAGGTACGGTCTTGTCTCCTAGAGAAAAGAAAAAAGTTCCTGTATCAACAGGTCCGTGGAAAGCACCTGCTGCTGACGCTGAGCACGAGGAGCGCCACCGCCAACACCCTGCACCGGCGCGATTGGTGCGTCAGGAGCGCGTCTTGACTATGACAAAAATTGTGCAAAGTTCCAGCATTGCTCGATCTCAAGACCCTGGCGTCCGCCAAGGCTTGGCCAATCCGCCCGTCGCCCTGCATACCCCTACAAATGTCGACGATCCGAGTTCCACGCATGTCGTGAACAGCTTCGCGACATTGACATTGATCCCGGATGACGCAGGCTCTGCAACTGCCTCCGAAGACGATCAGCGCAACGAAAATTAGTGAGCAATGCAGGATGCAAACCTGCATCCTTGACTTCCCCGGCGATTTCGGGACGAAAGCGCAGCTCTTACCGCCTTTCAACAAACTCCAGCACCGCCTCCACCATCCGCCGCACCACCGGCTGCACGCGGATGGCGGTCTCAGGCAGGTACGCAAAGGGCGGTTGCTCCTCCATGTAGCTGGCCTGCGTCATTTCCAGCTGCACTGCATGCACGCCACCCGCGGGATTTCCGTAGGTGCGCGTGATGTGGCCGCCTTTGAAGCGGCCATTCAACACCGCGGTATAGCCGCTTGCCGATGAGGCGATCCGGAGCAGCGCATCAGCCAGCTCCGGATCGCAGCTCGTCCCGCCCCCTGTCCCCAGATTCAGATCGGTCAGCCGCCCTTCGAAGAAGCGCGGCAGCACCGACCTGATCGAGTGCGCGTCCCACAGCGCGACGGTGCCGTGCACCGCCTTCATGCGCTCCAGCTCGGCCGCCAGCTTCTGGTGATACGGCTTCCAGATCGCATCGACGCGCGCCGCAATCTCGGCTTCGTCCGGCACATCGCCGGCGGCGTAGACCGGGGTCTTGTCGAAGGTGTCGACAGGACACAGGCCAGTGGTGTCCTGGCCCGGGTAAAGGTTCTGGTTGTCGGGCGGCCGGTTGAGGTCGATCACATAGCGCGAGTGCGTGGCCACGAGCACGGAAGCCCCCAGTTCGTCGGCGAAGCCGTAGAGGCGCTCCAGGTGCCAGTCGGTGTCGGGCACCTGCCTCGCCTCCTCGGTCAGGCGCGCGGCCAGCGCGGGCGGCAGGTGGGTGCCGACGTGCGGCATGGAGATCAGCAATGGCCGCGTGCCCTGGCGGAAGCGGAAAGGCGGCTCGGTGGTTTCGAAGAAGTTGTTCATGATGAAGTGGTGAGCAGTTGGCTGCGCGCGGCGACGAAGGCCGCCGCCGCATCGTGGTGAAGCGGGTGCAATCCGCCGGCGACGCGCTGTTGACCGGCCACCCAGGCCGAGGCAATCGCGTTGGTCCGGTGGCTGGCGAAGACGTGCGAAGAGAGCATGTCGCTCGCGCAGAGGCCGGCGAGCGCGGGATGGACGGCGTCGAGCATCACGAAGTCGGCCCGCTGGCCAATGACCAGGCCCCCGATCGCGCGGCCCGAAGCCTGTGCCCCGCCCTGCACGGCCGCGAGCGTCATGGCCGTCGCGACGCAGGGCTGGGCCGCATCGGCGCCGATGTTGCGCTGCCGGGTCGCCAGCCGCTGGCCGTACTCGAGCAGCAGCAGTTCCTCGGCCGCGTTGACGCACGCATGGCTGTCGGAACCCACGCCCCAGCGCCCGCCATGCGCGCGCCACGCCCCGAAGTCGAAGAGGCCGTCGCCGAGGTTGGCCTCAGTGGTCGGGCACAGCCCCGCGACCGCGCCGCTCGCGGCGGCATGGCGGTATTCGCTTGCGTCCATGTGCGTGGCATGGACCAGGCACCAGCGGGCGTCGACCGGCGCATGGTCGAGCAGCCAGGCGACAGGGCGCTGGCCGCTCCAGGCCATGCAGGCCTCGACCTCGGCGATCTGCTCGGCGATGTGGATGTGGATGGGTGCGGTGGCATCGATCGCGTCCAGCCCCGAGAGCACCTCGCGCAAGGCATCGGGCGCGACCGCGCGCAGCGAATGCGGCGCGAGGCCGAGGCGCGCCCCCTGCGACTCGCACAAGGGACGCAGCCGCTCGAGCAGGCGCAGCATCGAATCCGTCGAGCGGATGAAGCGCCGCTGCCCCGCGTTGGGCGGCTGGCCGCCGAAGCCGCTGGACTGGTAGAGCACGGGCAACAAGGTGAGGCCGATGCCGGTTCGCTCGGCGGCGCGCAGCAGGGCCAGCGCGAGCTCGGCCTCGTCGGCATAGGGGCGGCCGTCGCGGTCGTGATGCAGGTAGTGGAACTCGCACACCGAGGTGTAGCCGGCCTCGAGCATCTCGACATAGAGCCAGGTGGCGATGGCCTCGACCTGCGCCGGCGAGAGCTGGGCCGCGAAGCGGTACATCAGCGTGCGCCAGCTCCAGAAGCTGTCTTCTCCGCTGCCGCGGAATTCGGTGAGGCCGGCGAAGGCGCGCTGGAAGGCGTGCGAATGCAGGTTGGGCATGCCGGGGACGATGGGGCCGGTGGAGAGAGGCGCATCAGCCTGCGCTTCGGCATCGGGCTGCACCAGCGTGAGCCGGCCTGCCGCGTCCCAGCGCAGCAGCACGTTGCGCGCCCAGCCGGAAGGCAGCAGCGCATCGCAGGCATGCAGGGCGCCGGGTTCGGTCATCGTCCGCCCCCCTGCGCAATGCGGCCTTGACGGACCACGCGCCTGGCCGCGCGGTGGCCGAACCAGTAGGCCAGCTCGGAGGCATCGGTGGCGTCCCACAGCACGAAGTCGGCGGGCCGGCCCGCACCGAGCACGCCATGCGTGTCCGACAGCCCCAGCGCCCGCGCCGCGTGCACGGTGACGCCGGCCAGCGCCTCGGGCACCGTCAGGCGAAACAGTGTGCAGGCCATGTTCATCATCAGCAGCAGGCTGAGTGCCGGCGAGGTGCCGGGGTTGTGATCGGTCGACACGGCCATTGGCACGCCGGCCGCGCGCAGCGCTTCGATGGGCGGCAGGTGCGTGTCGCGCAGCGTGTAGTACGCCCCCGGCAGCAGCACGGCGACGGTGCCGGCCTCGCGCATGGCCGCGATGCCGTCGGAGGAGAGGTGCTCGATGTGGTCGCACGAGAGCGCGCCGTAGCGTGCCGCCATTGCCGCACCGCCCATGTCGGAAAGTTGCTCGGCATGCAGCTTGACCGGCAGGCCTAGCGTGCGGGCAGCCTGGAACACGCGCTCGGTCTCTTCCAGCGAGAAGGCGATGCGCTCGCAGAAGACATCGACCGCGTCGACCAGCCCTTCGGCGGCGAGCGCGGGCATCATCTCGCCGCACACGGCATCGATGTAGTCGCCGCTGCGGCCGGCGTATTCGGGCGGCAGCGCATGGGCGCCGAGGAAGGTGGTGCGCACGGTCACGCCGTACGCTTCGCCGAGCCGTCGGGCCACGCGCAATTGCTTGCGCTCGTGCTCGAGCGACAGGCCGTAGCCGGACTTGATCTCGATGGCGCACACGCCGTCGGCCAGCAGCTGTTCCAGGCGCGGCGCGGCCTGGGCGAAGAGCTGGTCTTCGTGGGCCTCCCGTGTTGCGCGGACCGACGAGACGATGCCGCCGCCGGCTTTCGCAATCTCCTCGTAGCTCGCACCCGCGAGGCGCATCGCGAACTCGTTGGCGCGCTGCCCGCCGTAGACCAGGTGCGTGTGGCAGTCGATCAGGCCGGGCGTGACAAGCGCGCCTGCGCCGTCGTGGCGCGGCGCATCGGCGAAGCGCTCCGGCACGGCGCGGCTGCCGCCGATCCAGGCGATGCGGCCCTGCTCCACGGCAATTGCCGCTTGCGCACCTTCGGGCAGCATCACATCGGGCGCAGCGCCGGGCGCGAGCCGCAGGTCGCTCCACAGGCCGTCGGCAGAAGGAAGTTGGTTCAGGTTGTTCATCGTTCGCCCCTCAAGGCTGCGGGTTGGCGGGCAGGATGCGCACCACGGCCATGCGTGCATCCGGGGTTTCCGGCACGGCCTGCCACCCGCGCGATGCATCGGTCCAGCACAGGCCCTCGCCTTCGCGGCAGATCTGCTCCTCGCCGCCCAGGCGCCAGTCTCCGCGCAAAGCAAGCAGCACGCCATGAGGAGCCGCTTCGACGACGGCTGCACCCCCGAGCACTCGCACCTCGGCCTGCCATTGCCCGCGCCGCGTCATCACGTTGAAGTCGCTCGAGGCCCCGCCCTGCAGCGTGCAGTCGATCTCCGCATCGCCGGCAAAGGCGTAAGGCCGGTGCGGCATGTCGAGCCGGTGATCGATACGCCCATCGCGCGAACGCAGGCGAACGCCCTCGCCCTCCAGCAGCATGATGCTGCGATCGATGCCCGCGAAGACCGAGAAGGGCCCCCGGGCCGCGATGGTCGCGATGCTCACGCGCCAGCCGAAGTCGGACAGGCCCGCGCCCGGTGGCCAGCAGGCGATCTCCTGCGTGGTGCCGCCGCCGTTCTTCCACGGCGTTACGGCCAGGCTGCGGCGCGAGAAACGCGTAAGGGCCATCACGTCAATCGGGCTTGATGTTCTGCTTCTTGATCACCTCGGACCAGCGCGCGGTTTCCGTGCGGATGGTGGCCGCGAGGTCCTGCGGCTTGCCGCTGCCGGGTTCCAGGCCTTGGGCAGCGAACTTTTCCTTGATCGCAGGCTTGGCCAGCGAGCGCGCGCTCTCGGCGTTGAGGCGATCGACAACGGCGGCAGGCGTCCCGGCAGGCGCCATCAGCGCATACCACGACACGGCCTCGAACTTCGGCAGGCCCTGCTCCGCGATGGTGGGCAGCTCGGGCATGGCGGCCGAGCGCTTGAGGCTGGCGACGCCGAGCGCGCGCAGCTTGCCGGAGTTGACGTGCGGCAGCACGGCCGACATTGCACCGAACATCATCGTCACCTGGCCGCCGACCAGGTCGTTGATGGCCGGGCCGATGCCCTTGTAGGGCACGTGGATCAGCTTCACGTCGGCCTCCAACGCCATCAGCTCGCCGGCCAGATGGGCCTGGCTGCCGGCGCCGGGCGAGGCGAAGCTCAAGGTGCCGGGCTTCTGCTTCGCCAATGCGAGCAGGTCCTTGAGCGATTGAATGGGCACCTCCGCATTGACCGCGAGCACGTTCTCCACCGTCGCCAGCATTGCGACCGGCGCGAGCTCGCTGGCCTTGTAGGGCAGCGAGGGAAAGAGGGTGGGGTTGACCGCGATGTTGCCCACCGGGACGATGCCCAGCGTGTAGCCATCCGGCACGGCCTTGGCGATCTGCTCGACGCCGATGTTGCCGGCCGCGCCCACCTTGTTCTCGACGACGAAGGGCTGGCCGAGCGAGTCGGAAAGCTCCTGTCCGATCACGCGTGCCAGCACGTCGGCCGGGCCGCCGGGCGCGAAGGGCACGATGATGCGTACCGGTTTGGCAGGCCATGCCTGCGCGTGAACGACGGACGCGAACAGAAGAGGCAAGAGAAGGGCAAGACGACGCTGGATCATCAGAGTTCCTCGAAGGTGGGAAGGTCGGAATGGGCGATCTGCGCGAGGACGTCATAGTCCGCGCGATCGGGCACGGCGAAGCCCGCAAGCAACAGGCGTTGGGTCACGGCACGCAGCTCGGGCGCTTTCGTGCTGGCCTGCAGCGCATCGCGCAGGCGCGCGAGTTGGTCAGGCTCCAGTGCGTCGGTGGCCACCAGCGGCGGAATGGGCCGCGCCTCGGTGCTCGCGATGGTGCGCACCTGCTGCGCGAATGCGGGCTCGCCTTGCCGCAGCAGGTCGTGGTAGTAGCTGTCGAGCGGGCCGACGTCGATGGTGCCGGCGGCCAGCGCATCGATCACGCCGCGCGCGTGGATCAGGTTGCCGACCGCCTTGCGGTAGAGGCGCTGTCCCCGCACTTTCCGATAGGGCGCGAGGTGGTGCGCCAGGGCGACGCCGCCCGACATCGAGTCGGCCAGCGTGTAGCCCACGACGCCGCCGAAGGTGTCTTCGAGGCGCTGGTACGGCGCATCGGAGCGCACCACGACGTCGGTGAAGTAGACCGGCCGGCCGCCATAGCGCGTCGGCGAAGGCACCGGCGCTGCGACCAGCGTGGGCCGTGGCGTGCGCTGCGAGAAGGGCAGCCCGCACATCATCGCCAGGCCCAGGTCCTCGCGCGCCCACAGCGCGGAGAGCGGCGCGGGCGCGTCGTAGTCGATCACCTCCCAGGCGAGCTCCGCGCGCGCAAGCACCCATGCGAGCAGGGTCTTCCAGTCGGCCCGCGCCGAGGCGGTGGCCGAGTACATGCGCGCGTTGGCGACGCGGGCCATGGCGTCAGCGGAAGCGAAGCTGCTGGCCCAGCCCCATGCGCTTGGCCTTCTCGAGCATGGCCGCGCCCAGCGCAATGTCCGACAGCGAGAGGCCGCGGTGCCAGAAAAGGTTGGTCTCGTCCTCGCTCTCGCGCCCCGGCTTGAGCCCCGCGACGATCTGGCCCAGCTCGGCGTGCAGCGTCTCTTCGGAGAGCTTGCCGCTGTCGACATGCGCGCGCAGCGCACCCAGCGGGCCAGCCTTGGCCTGGCCCCAGTCGTCCATCACCATCTTGTCCATGATGTCGGTGAGCGAGAGCTCGACCGCGCTCATGGTGCCGTAGGGGATGACGCAGGCGCCCTTCTTGATCCACTCGGTCTTGAGCATGGGCGTGGGCTTCTCCAGGCGCGATGCCTCGACCACGATGTCGGCGCCGCGCACGCAGGACTCCCAGTCCTCGGTGATGGTGATCTTCGTGCCGAGGTCGCGCTCGAGCCGCGCGGCGAACTTCTCGCGGCTCTCCGGCCGGCGCGAGTGCACGCGGATCTCGTCGAAGTGGAAGATCGAATGCAGCAGCCGCACGTTCCAGTAGGAGGTGCCGCGTGCGCCGATGTGGCCGAGGATCTTCGAGTTCTTGCGCGCGAGGTGCTTGGCGCCGATGGCGGTGATCGCGCCGGTGCGCATGTCGGTGATGTCGGAGGCATCGATGATGGCCACCGGCACGCCGGTCTTCGGGTCGAAGAGATTGAGCAGCGCCAGCTCCGACGGCAGGCCGATCTCGTAGTTGCGGTAGAAGTCGCCCACCACCTTCACGCCCGCCACGCCGAGCGGCCGCACGTAGCCGCGCAGCACGTTGAAGTGGCCGGGGTAATCCTTCTCGGGCACCAGGTGCATGCGCGGCTCGATGGTGGTCTCGCCCCGCCCTTGCGCGAGCAGGCCGGCCTCGACGGCTGCGACGATCTCGGCGTCGGTCATGGCGAGTGCCTGGACGTCGAGGTGGTTCAGGTAGTGCAGGTAGATCTCTGACATGGGAGGGCTCACTTGATCATGGGCAGCTGAAGGGCGTGCTTCTTCGCCGTCGCGACGGCCTGTTCGTAGCCCGCGTCGGCATGGCGCATGACGCCGGTGGCCGGGTCGTTCCACAGCACGCGCGCGATGCGCTTTGCCGCGGCGTCGGTGCCGTCGCACACGATCACCACGCCCGAATGCTGGGAGTAGCCCATGCCGACGCCGCCGCCGTGGTGCAGGCTGACCCAGGTCGCGCCGCCTGCGGTATTGAGCAGCGCATTGAGCAGCGGCCAGTCGGACACGGCATCGGTGCCGTCCTTCATGGCCTCGGTCTCGCGGTTGGGGCTGGCGACGGAGCCGGTGTCGAGATGGTCGCGGCCGATGACGATCGGGCCCTTGAGCTCGCCCGACTTCACCATTTCGTTGAAGGCCAGGCCAGCCTTGTGGCGCTCCCCCAGGCCCAGCCAGCAGATGCGCGCCGGCAGGCCCTGGAACGAGATGCGCTCGCGCGCCATGTCCAGCCAGCGGTGCGTGTGCTTGTTGTCGGGGAAGAGCTCCTTGATCTTGGCGTCGGTCTTGTAGATGTCTTCCGGGTCGCCGGAGAGCGCGACCCAGCGGAAGGGACCCTTGCCCTCGCAGAAGAGCGGACGGATGTAGGCAGGCACGAAGCCGGGGAAGTCGAAGGCATTCTTCACGCCTTCGTCGAAGGCGACCTGGCGGATGTTGTTGCCGTAATCGACGGTGGGGATGCCCATGGCCTGGAAGTCGAGCATGGCCTGCACGTGCACGGCGCAGGACTTCGCGGCCTCGGCCTTCAGGCGTGCGTGCTGCGACGGGTCCTTCTGCGCGTCGATCCATTGCTCGACGCTCCAGCCGGCGGGCAGGTAGCCGTTGATCAGGTCGTGCGCGGAGGTCTGGTCGGTGACGAGGTCGGGCTTCAGTCCGCCGGCCTTGGCGCGCCTGACCAGCTCGGGCAGGATCTCGGCCGCGTTGCCGAGCAGCGCGATCGAGACCGCCTCTTTCGCGGCCGTGTGCTGCCGGATGAGCGCGATCGCGTCGTCGATGTCCTTGGCCTGCTTGTCGACATAGCGCGTGCGCAGGCGGAAGTCGATGCTCGACTGCTTGCATTCGATGTTGAGCGAGACCGCGCCCGCCAAGGTGGCGGCAAGCGGCTGCGCGCCGCCCATGCCGCCGAGGCCTGCGGTCAGGAACCACTTGCCTGCCAGGTCGTTGTCGTAGTGCTGCCGCCCGGCCTCGACGAAGGTCTCGAAGGTGCCTTGCACGATGCCCTGGCTGCCGATGTAGATCCAGCTGCCGGCAGTCATCTGGCCGTACATGAAGAGGCCCTTGCGGTCCAGCTCGTTGAAGTGCTCCCAGGTCGCCCACTTGGGCACGAGGTTGGAATTGGCGAGCAGCACGCGCGGCGCGTCGGGATGGGTCTTGAAGACGCCCACCGGCTTGCCCGACTGGATCAGCAGGGTCTCGTCGTCCTCGAGCGTCTTCAGCGAGGTGAGGATCTGGTCGAAGCATTCCCAGTTGCGCGCGGCGCGGCCGATGCCGCCGTAGACCACCAGGTCCTGCGGGCGCTCGGCGACCTCGGGGTCGAGATTGTTCTGCAGCATGCGGAACGGGGCCTCGGTGAGCCAGCTCTTGCAGCTGAGCTGGCTGCCGCGCGGCGCGCGGATCACGCGGGTCGGGTCGTGACGGGGATCGGTGGCGGTCTGGGCGACGAACTTGTCTGGAGCGTTCATGGCGGCTTGTCCTTTCGTTGGCGGGTTCAGGGGCGGCTGGGGAGGATGTCCAGCAGGGCGGCGGGCCAGTTGCTGCGGCGCGCCCACTGGCGCATGGCCTCGATATCGGGCGCGATGAAATGGTCCTGGTCGATGAAGGCGACGCGCTGGCGGATGGCGGCGAATTCGGCTTCGAGCAGTGCGGAGCTCTTCGGGCCTCTCTTGAGCTCGATGCCTTGCGCGGCGGCCATGGCCTCGATGCCCACGACCACCGCGGTGTTCTCCACCATCTCGGCCAGGCGGCGTGCGGCGAAGGTGGCCATCGACACATGGTCCTCCTGGTTGGCCGAAGTGGGGAGGCTGTCCACGCTGGCCGGATGGGCGAGCGACTTGTTCTCCGAGGCGAGCGATGCAGCCGTGACCTGCGCGATCATGAAGCCGGAGTTGACCCCGCCATCGCGCACCAGGAAGGGCGGCAGGCCCGACAGGCCGCTGTCGAGCAGCAGGGCCATGCGGCGCTCGCTGATGGCGCCGATCTCGGCCACGGCCAGCGCGATGATGTCGGCCGCGAAGGCCACGGGCTCGGCGTGGAAGTTGCCGCCGGAGATCACGTCGCCGTTGTCGAAGACCAGCGGGTTGTCGGAGGCCGCGTTGGCTTCGATGCGCAGCACGCGTGCCGCGTACGCCAGGTTGTCGAGGCAGGCGCCCATGACCTGCGGCACGCACCGGATGGAATACGGGTCCTGCACGCGGCCGCAGTCGGCATGCGAGGGGATGATCTCGCTGCCTTCGAGCAGCATGCGCACCGCGGCCGCGACGGCGATCTGCCCTGGCTGACCACGCGCGGCATGGATGCGCGCATCGAAGGGCTTGATCGAACCCTGGATCGCCTCGAGCGACAGTGCGCCCGCCATGAGGCCGGCGGCGAACACGTCCTCGGCACCGAACAGGCCGGCGAGCGCCAGCGCGGTCGACACCTGCGTGCCGTTGAGCAAGGCCAGGCCTTCCTTGGGGCCGAGCACGAAGGGCTCGAGGCCGATGCGCGAGAGCGCCTCCGCGCCGCCGATCACCGCGCCCTCGGGCGTCGTGACCTCACCCTCGCCGATCAGCACGCAGGCCAGGTGGGCGAGCGGCGCCAGGTCGCCCGAGGCGCCGACCGAGCCCTTGGACGGAATAAGAGGCAAGAGGCCGGCGTTGTGCAGCGCGATCAGCGCATCGACGATCTCCGGCGCGATGCCCGAGTGGCCGCGCGCCAGGCTCACGGCCTTGGTGGCGAGCACCAGGCGCACCACGCCGCCGGGCAGCGGCGCGCCGGTGCCCGCGCTGTGCGAGAGCACGAGGTTGCGTTGCAGCTCGGCGAGGCGCTCGTGCGGGATGATGGTCTGTGCAAGCTTGCCGAAGCCGGTGTTGATGCCGTAGACGACCTCGCCGGCCTCGACGATCTTGCGCACGGTCGCCTGCGCGTTCAGGAGGCCTGCGCGCGCCGCAGGGTCGAGGGCGAGCTGCACGCCACCGGCGTGCACGCGCCGAAGCGCGGCGAGCTCGACCTCGCCGGGCGTGAGCAGCAGCGGTGCGGTGGAGAGGGAGGCGTTGTCCATGCGTCGATCCTGTCTATACAAGTGGGTGCGTGCGAAGAGCAAAGGGGCAAAGGGCGAGGGGCGGTCCTGGCTCCGGCGACCTTCGCTCAGCCGAAGCTCGGGTTGCCGTCGGCGCGGAAGCGGCTGCCCAGCCGATAGCGCGAGGCCGGATGCAGGCAGCGCACCATGGTCACGGGGGTGCTGCGCGACCAGGTGCGCCGCGTCAGCAGGAGGCAGGGGTCGCTGGACGGCATGTCGAGCCGCTCGGCCTGCTCGGGCGTGGGCAGCACGGCGTCGACCACGTGCTCGATCTGGTCGAAGGGCACGTTGCGCACCAGGTACTCGCTGGGCGACGTGGCCGAGAAATCCTGCTCGAGGAAGGCCGGCACCATGCGCGGATTGACGTGGCGGTCTTCCAGCTGCACGGGCAGGTTGTTCTCCAGGTGCAGGCACACGGTGTGGAACACCGACTCGCCAGGCCGCAGGTCCAGCCACACGGCCACGTCGGGCGCGGCGGCGATGCGCTCGGCCACGAGGAACTTGCAGCGGTAGTCGTGGCCGCGGGCGCGGATCTCGCTCGCGATGTTGGCGATCTGCAGCAGCGTGGACTGCGGCTTGTCCTCGGCCACGAAGCTCCCCACGCCGGCCACCCGCACGATGCGGCCCTGCTCCATCAGCTCGCGCAACGCGCGGTTGACCGTCATGCGCGCCACGCCGAACTTCGCCACCAGTTCGCTTTCCGAAGGCAGGCGATGGCCGGCAGGCCAGGAGCCGTCCTGGATCTTGTGGGTGATGAAGGACTTGACCTGCTCGTACAGCGCGAGCGCGGGCTGCGGCGCGTGGGCCTTGCGGGCGGGGGAGGCGCGGGCGTCCGCTTTCATCTCAATGCTCCGCGGCCGCCATCGACTCCGCCCGGATTTCTTCGGTCAGGCGCGCCTTGATCTGCATGAACTCGGGCGAGGTCTTGATGGTGTAGTGGCGCGGGTGCGGGAAGTCGACCGCGATCTCGCTTTTGATCCGGCCCGGCCGCGCGCTGAACACAGCGACGCGGTTGGCCATGAAGATCGCCTCGTCGATGTCGTGGGTGACGAAGAGCACGGTCTTCTGCGCCGACTCCCAGATGCCCAGCAGCAGCTCCTGCATCAGCACGCGGGTCTGGTTGTCCAGCGCGCCGAAGGGCTCGTCCAGCAGCAGGATCTTGGGGTCGTTGGCGAGCGCGCGCGCGATTGCGGTGCGCTGCTGCATGCCGCCCGAGAGCTGCTTGGGGTAGTGGTTCTCGAAGCCGCGCAGGCCGACCTTGGCGATGAAGTAGTCGCTGCGCTCCTTCTGCTCGGCCTCGCCCATGCCGCGCTCGCGCAGGCCGAAGCGGATGTTCTGCGCGATGGTGAGCCAGGGGAAGAGCGTGTAGCTCTGGAACACCATGCCGCGGTCGGCGCCCGGCCCTTCGATGGGCTGGCCGTCGAGCAGCACGCGGCCTTCGCTCGGATGGTCCAGGCCGGCCACGATGCGCAGCAGCGTGGACTTGCCGCAGCCCGAGGGGCCGAGGACGGTGACGAAGTCGTTCTCGCGCACGTCGAAGTCGATGGGCAGCAGGGCCTGGGTGCGCTGGCCCCGGTTGCCGGTGAAGGTGCGGGACACGCCGCGGATCGAAAGCTGGCTTTGCATCACAGCGTGCTCCAGGCGAAGAGGCGCCGGTTGACGAACTTGAAGACGAAGTCAGAGACCAGCCCGATCACGCCGATGACGATGATCCCGAAGATGATCTGGCCGGTGTTGAGCAGCGCCTGGCTGTCGGTGATCATGTGGCCGATGCCGGACGACGAGCCGATCAGCTCGGCCACGATGACGTAGGTCCAGGCCCAGCCCAGCACCAGGCGCAGGGTCTCGGCGATGCCCGGCGCAGCGCCCGGAATCAGCACGCGCGCGACGATGCCGCGGCTGTTGGCGCCCAGCGTGTAGGCCGCCTCCACCAGGTCGCGGCGCGCGCCGCCCACGGTGACCGCCACCATCAGCGTGATCTGGAACACCGAGCCGATGAAGATCACCAGCAGCTTCTGCGCCTCGCCGATGCCGGCCCACAGAATGAGCAGCGGGATGAAGGCCGAGGCCGGCAGGTAGCGGCAGAAGGAGACGAAGGGCTCGAAGAATGCCTCGATGGGCTTGTAGGCACCCATCGCGATGCCCAGCGGCACCGCGACGATGGTGGCAAGCACGAAGCCGCCGACCACGCGCCACACCGTCATGCCGATGTCGTGGATGAAGTTAAATTCGGTGAAGAGGCCGTAGCCCTCCTTCACCATCGTCACAGGGCTCGCGAGGAAGGTGGGCGGCACGTAGCCGCCGAGCGTGAACGCGGCCCAGACCGCGAAGAACAGGACGAAGAAGCCCAGTCCGAGCATCCAGCGCGTGCGCGGGCTGACGGGCTCGAGCGGCGCCATGCCGCGTCGGCGGCGGGGCGCCGCCGTGACCGGCATGGCGGCGGGTGCTGCAGGCGCAGTGGTGGGGACGGCGGTGGTCGCTTGCATGGCAGTGGCGCGGGCAAGTTGGTGCGCAGCGCTCTTACTTGATGAAGCTCGCGTCGAAGGTCGCCGAGAGATCCTCGGGCGCCTTGCGGATCACGCCGGCCTCGAGCAGGATCGGCACCGCCTCCTTCATGAACTGGGTGAGCTCGCCCGCGAAGAACTTCTGGTTGGCCGCCTTGTCCTGCCAGCGCAGGTAGGCCGAAGACTTGGCGAACTGTTCCCCGCTCTGCTTGACGGCCGAGCCCATCAGCTCGTTGGCCTTGGCCGGGTCGTTCTTGATCATCTCCAGCGCCTCGAAGTAGGAGTTGGTCAAGGCCTGCGCGGCCTTGGCGTTGGCCTTGAGCCAGGTGGGCGCGCAGCCGACGGTGTCCATCACCATCGGGTAGTCGAGCGTGGTGGCGAGGATCTTGCCGGCCTGCGGGTTGGCGCGCACGGTCGAAAGATAGGGCTCGTAGGTCATCGCGGCGTCGTTCTGGCCGGCGACGAAGGCCTGCGCCGCGGGCTGCGGCTCGAGCGAAACGGTCTTCACGTCCTTCAGCGTCATGCCGTTCTTGCTCAACATCCAGGCCAGGCCGAAAAACGGGGCGGTGCCGGGCGCGCTGACCCCGATGGTCTTGCCCTTGAGGTCGGCGAAGGACTTGATGTCGTTGCGCACCACGATGCCGTCGGCGCCGTAGGACTTGTCCATCTGGAAGATCTGCACGATGGGCACGCCGTTGGCGTTCCAGGCCACGTGCGTCTCGACGGTGGTGGCCGCGCACTGGATGGCGCCGGAGGCCAGGGCCAGGTGGCGGTCCTTCTGGGGGATCATCTTGATCTCCACGTCGAGACCGTTCTTCTTGAATATGCCGGCCTTGTCCGCCAGCGAGAGCGGGGCGAAGCCGGTCCAGCCGGACATGCCGAGGGCGATCTTGCTTTCCTGGGCGTGGACGCCGGCCGCCATGCCTGCGGCGCAGAGGCCGGCCGCGAGCAGCGAGGCGGTTTTGGCGAGGTTCTTGACCATCTGGGGTACTCCTGTTGGGTTCGTAAAAAGCCTGGCTCGCCATACGTGACACACGCGGCATTCAGGCATATGTTGCCGGCCCGCGATGCACCTGTATATACAGGCAAACCCCAAAATGGCACTTTTTCATGACTTCGAGGCGCTCAGGCCCGGTGCACGGGGCTTGTCGGGCAGCGTGCGCAGGCGCTGGCGGGTACTTGGCTAGCAAGGCGCGTGCCGCACCTGCGGCAGCGCCTCGCGCTGGGGGCCGCCGCTCGGCGGCTACGAGCCGATCCAGGCGCGGGATGAAGGCGTTCACCTGCGCCTAGGCGCGCGCGGCTCAGGCCGCGCTGCCGGGCGCAGTCAAACCAGCACTCTTGGCGGTTCTCGTCTTTCCACGTAGGAGCTCTTGCCGCTCTTGCTCCGCTCGCGCTCCGTCGCTCGCTGATAAAAGCGGTGGAACTGCGGCTCAATGGCGTTGCGCGCAGCATCGAGTTCGTCGGAAGGAATCCCAAATCCATCATGCCCCAATGCATCAGGGCGGCTGGGCTGCGATGGCACTTGTTCTGAAGGTCGAATGCTTCGGCCTCCCCTGCTTGCGTCGGGTCTGGGATTTTTTCCTCGACGTTCGCCTCTGGAGGGAATTCACGAGGTGTGAACTCTCCTCCCGGCGGGGCGGGCTTGAAGGAGCGAACAAGCGCCGCTCCCGACCCCAGCCCTTGGTGTGGGTATATTGCCGTAGTCCTGTGCAGCGGGGACGCGCAGTGCCAGGCGCTGTGGGGCCTACCGAAACTGATCTCATCGCAAGGCTCCTTCTTCAAGCCGACGAGCCGGAGAAAGACAAGGCTCCGGTTCCGGGTGGCGCAGTGTCGAGTGCGTCCCGCAACATGCCTTTCCACTCGTCCACCAAAGGAATCAGTTGCTCGGTGAGCACGGACGCGAGGTCGACGTCCTCGTCGAGCAAGGTCTGCAGGGGAATGTGGCAAGCCACCACCGGATGGTCGCTCTCGGGGTGCAGGCTGAAGGTGGGCAGGTAAAAGCTGGTGTTGCCGAGGTTGGCCTGCAGCAGCAGCTCGCGCATTGCGTTGCGGTCGATGTCGTCCTCGAGTTCGCCGAGGTCTGCGAGCAGGCGAATCTCGTCTCGTTCTTCCAGGTACTCGATGCCGACCAGCGTCTCGTCGACCTGCAGCAACCCGCGTTCCAGAAACTCGCCGGCGTCGCCGAGCTCCAGCTCCAGCTCCTCGCAAAGATCCTGTACCAGTTCGATATAGTTCTCTCGACTCATTGGGGCCTGTCTCCTTGCGAGGTCGAACAAGAAAAACTCGTCTCGCTGGTTGGTAACAGTCGTGTCTTGAGCAATCCGTCGGCAACCCTGAACTTTTGTGACGGCGGTTGAAGCAACAATCAGTTCGCTGCCAAATTCGGGCCGATCGGCCCCTTCGAATCCATTCACGCCTCATCGGTCTCATACCCGTGTCCGTCCTGCCGTCCTCATCCGCCGAACGCGAGCTGTCGCAAATCCTTCGCGACGTCTTCGGCTACACCGAATTCCGCGGCCATCAACAAGCGATCGTCGAGCACGTCACGGGCGGGGGCGACGCGCTGGTGCTGATGCCCACTGGCGGGGGCAAGTCGCTGTGCTATCAGATTCCCGCCATCGCGCGGCAGAGCGCAGGACGCGGCGTGACGATCGTCGTTTCGCCGCTGATTGCGCTGATGCACGACCAGGTAGGTGCGCTGCACGAGGCAGGCGTCGATGCCGCCTTTCTCAATTCCACGCTGGATTGGGAACAGACGCAGGATGTCGAGCGCCGCCTGCTGCGCGGCGAGATCACGTTGCTCTACGCAGCACCCGAGCGCGTGACGACGCCGCGATTCCTGTCGCAGCTCGACGGGCTGCACGAGCGGCGCCGGCTGTCGCTGTTTGCAATCGACGAGGCGCATTGCGTGAGCCAGTGGGGCCACGACTTCCGGCCCGAATACCGCGCGCTGACGGTGCTGCACGAGCGCTATGCCGGCGTACCGCGCATCGCGCTCACCGCCACCGCCGACGCGCTGACGCGCGCCGACATCGTGGAGCGGCTGCAGCTCGAGGAGGCGCGCCAGTTCGTCTCCAGCTTCGACCGGCCGAACATCCGCTACACGATCGTCGAGAAGAAAGACCCCACCACGCAGCTCTTGCGCTTCATCGAGCGCGAGCACGAGGGTGACGCTGGCGTGGTGTACTGCCAGTCGCGCAAACGTGTCGAGGACACGGCCCAGACCCTGCGCGACGCCGGGATCGAGGCCCTGCCCTACCACGCAGGGCTCGATGCCGCGGTGCGCCAGAAGCACCAGGATCGCTTCTTGCGCGACGAGGGCATCGTGATGGTGGCAACCATCGCCTTCGGCATGGGCATCGACAAGCCGGACGTTCGCTTCGTCGCCCACCTGGACATGCCGAAGAACATCGAGGGCTACTACCAGGAGACGGGCCGCGCGGGCCGCGACGGCGCGCCGGCCGATGCCTGGATGACCTACGGGCTGCAGGACGTGGTGAACCAGCGCCGCATGATCGACGAAAGCCCTGCCGGCGAGGAGTTCAAGCAGGTGATGCGCGGCAAGCTCGACGCCCTGCTCTCGCTGGCCGAGGCGAGCGACTGCCGGCGCGTGCGCCTCTTGAACTACTTCGGCGAGCAGAGCACGGCCTGCGGGAATTGCGACAACTGCCTGAACCCGCCACAGGTCTGGGACGGCACGGACGCGGCGCGCAAGCTGCTCTCGACCATCTACCGCGTGCAGCAGCAGAGCGGCATCAGCTTCGGCGCGGGCCACATCATGGACATCCTGCGCGGGAAGACGACGGAGAAGGTCACTCAGTTCGGCCATGCGCGGGTCAGCACCTTCGGCCTGGGCGCAGAGTTCAGCGAAGCGCAGCTGCGCGGCGTGATGCGCCAGCTGATCGCCACCGGAGCGCTGTCGGTCGACTCGCAGGCCTTCAACACACTGCAGCTCACCGAAGGCTCGCGCGCGGTGCTCAAGGGCGAGATGCCGGTGCTGCTGCGCGAGTCGGTGTCGTCACCGGCCGAGCGCAAGAAGTCGCGCCGCGACAAGCCGGCGCGCGGCGCGCCCTCGCCCGCTGCGGCCACGCTTGACACGGCCGGCCAGGTACGTTTCGCCGCGCTCAAGGCTTGGCGCAGCGAGGTGGCGCGCGAGCACAACCTGCCGGCCTACGTGATCTTCCACGACGCAACGCTGGCGGCCATAGCCGAGCGTGCCCCGGCCACGCTCGAAGACCTGCAAGGGCTGAGCGGAATCGGCAGCAAGAAGCTGGAGGCCTACGGGGCCGACGTGCTGCGAGTCTGCGCGGCGTTCTAGCCCGGCCAGCGCCCGGGGCGGAGCAGCCGGTTCTCGAGGATCGGAGAGCGCACCAGGTAGGGCACGCGCTCGGCTTCGGCCTTGCGCATGGCTATATCGGCCTTGCTGGCCGATGCTGGGGTGGGGCAAACGCCGCCCCCCAGAATGTGCAATGCCACTGCAAGCCGGGCTTCTTTCGGATCGCCAAGCTCGTGTTTGAAGTCGTCCACCACCGCACAGGTCGGCCTGAAGCCATCGCCGTAGTCGCCGAAGACCTTGTCGTTGACGCCTGGAACTGGATCGCATAGTGGATGGACTGGAATAGCTCCATCGTGGAGGTGAGCCAGTATTCGGCTGTCGCAATGTCTTCGTTGAAAAGCATGTAGCCGACATTCTTGCCGCCGCCGATGTCGAAGGCGTTCAGCGTCGGCACGGGGTCGCGAGTGATCGACGCCGACGCGAGCGTGAGGGTGCGCTCGGTGCCGTCGTTCGCCCGCAGCTAAAAGCTGTGACTCTCGCCTGCGCGCTGGGGCACGATCGCGGAATTGAGTGCGTCGACATCCGTCCCGTTCACGACATCGATGCCGTCGATCTCGATCAGTCGTCCACCGCGAGCCACAAGCGCCCGTGCCGCCGGAGAACCCGGCTCGGTGAAGCGACGCGGATGTCGCGCGGCGCCGAAGCGCTGATGAAGGCGAGCTGCATGCCATAGCCGATTTCGGTGCCGTTCTGCGAAAGTGCGCGCGCCTGCTCCGTGTTGGCGGTGAAATGGAAGCGGTCCTTGGGTTTGCCTGATGCAGTGAGCTTTGGTGTCTTCAGCACATTGAAGTAGGAGACTGGCGTGGCGTGGTCCTTCGCGAGCAGCGTCGTGGGCACCTCGTCGAACCAAAGGTGGGTCTCGTCGATCCATGCGCGCACCCAGTCTTTCTCGTTGGCCAGAGTCCCCTGGCGATCCAGGAAAGCGGCGTTGGTCGACGGGTCGATGCCGGCCCGCGGCGCGGCGCATTGGGCGGCGACTTCGGAGGACTTGACGATCTCTTGCCGAGCGTCCGGCGCGGAAGGCACCGCCGGCGTCTCGGGCATCGGCGACGGAGGGTTGGCGGGCAGCAGGGGCGCTGAGGGATCCAGTGGCGTCGAAGGCGGCGGAGGCACTGCCGGGTCCTCGGGCGAGGCCGGCACCGGCGCTGGATCGGAATTGCCGGGTGCGGCAGTCGTGGCGAGCGGCAGGAAGCCGGGCCCGCCGCCACCGCCACCTCCACATGCCGCCACAGCGACGATCCATGCCAGGCTGAGCGCGCATTGCGCCAACTTCTTGTCGAGAACTTTCCCCATGCTCCCCCCCGATGAGACTTCGCTGTCCATTTGCAGCCAGGGGATCCTAGGAATACTCAGGTCACAAAAGTTCTCGCGACCACAATTCTTCAGAATGTGGAGAAATCACGGTCCACCGGAGGACCTGCGATGGCTCGAGCAGATCTTCAGAAAAGAAGGCAGGGGCATCACCACCCTCGACGGGCGGTGACACCTGCGTGAGCGCCGCGTCAGGGCTGCGTCGCGCGCAGCGTGGCCACCAGCCGGTTTTCACGAACCGGCGATCGCATGAGATAGGGCGTGCCCTGCGCCTCTGTCTTGCGCAGCGCCAGCTCGGCCTTGCTCGACCCTGGCGCCGGGCACGCGCCGCTGCTGAGGAAGGTCAACGCCGCCGCGAGCCGCGCCTCGGCGGGGTCGCCCAATGCATGATCGAAGTCGTCGGCCACCACGCAGGTCGGCGCAAAGCCGTCGCCGTAGTCGCCGAATCCCTGGTTGTTGACGCCCTGGAACTGGATTGCAAAGTAGGTGGTGCCGCAGTTGTCCTGCGGCAGGAAGCCATAGGGCTTGCCGCAGGTGGCGCCGCCGATCAGGTTGACCGTGATCCCGACGCCGCGCAGGCTGTTGATCACCGACTCGCTCGCGGAGCAGGTGTCAGGGCCCGCGAGCACGGTGACGCGCGACAGGCCCAGGCGCGGCAGTCCCTGCCCTGCCGGCGTGGAGAAGCCGCGCGAAGTCACGTGGAAGGGCACGGTGGCCTGCGCGGGCGCCAGGCGAAACGGGTTCTTGCTGTTGAAGACCAGGCGCTCGAAGACGGCGCCGGTGGTGGCGCCCGCCGAGCTGACCATGGAAGCCAGCTCGCTCGCGACATCGAGCAGGCCACCGCCGTTGTAGCGCATGTCGATCACCAGGTCGACCACGCCTGCGCCCTGCAGCTGGTTCACGGCCGCGATCAGCGCCGCCTCCGCGGTCGCGAGATGGTCGTTGAATTGCATGTAGCCCACCGGCCCGCTCGCGGTGGCGATGGTCTTCACGTTCTGCACCGGAAGACGGGTCACGCGCGCCGCGGCCAGCGCGAGCGTGCGCTCGGTGCCGTCGGGCGCGCGCAGCCTGAAGCTATGGGTCTCCCCCTCGCGTGCAGGTGCAAGGCCCGCGTTGAGCGTGGGCGTGTCGGTGCCGTTGGCGACGTCGACGCCATCGATTTCCACGACGCGCGTGCCGCGCACGACGCCCGCCTGCGCCGCGGGCGAATTGGGCTCGGTGTAGGCCACGCGCACGTCGCGCGGCGGCGATGCGCTCAGGAAGGCCAGCTCCAGACCGTAACCCACAACCGTGCCGCCTTGCGACAGTGCGCGATAGGCGGCCGTGCCCTGCGTGAAGTGAAAGCGGTCCTTGGGTCGGCCGGAAGCGGTGAGCTGAGGCGTCTTGAGCACGCTGAACCAGGCGATCGGGCTGGTGTAGTCCTTCGACGCCAGCGTGGTCGGCACTTCGTCGAACCAGAGGTAGGTTTCGTCGATCCAGCCGCGCACCCAGCGCTTCTCGTCGGCGACGGTGCCGTCGCGGTCGGGGAAGGCGGCGCCGGTATCCGGGTCGATGCCTGTGCGCGGCGCGGCGCACAGGCCAGCGACGCTGGCAGAAGCGACGATGGCGTCGTCCTCGGCCGCCGCGGGCTCGGTCGGGCGCTGGGGTGCCGCGGCCAGCGGCACGAAGGCGCCGCCGCCTCCTCCGCCACCGCCCCCGCATGCCGTCAACGCAACGGCGGCCGCGCACACGGCCAGCAGTGCAGCCAGCCGCTGCAATCGAAGCTCCATGAAGAAATCCCCCTCCGCGCGCCGCGCGCGGCGCGACCATCGCAGTCTTAGTGAACGAAGCCCATGCCGCGCGATTCGCGTACCTCGGGCTTGATGCGGTGCTCGGCCTCCAGCTGATCCAGGAACTCGTCGGCCGAGAACGCGACCCCGAGGATATCGGTCTGGCGTTTGACGGCCGCGAAATCGCCGGGACATAGCTGCGGCAGCCTGGCCAGGCGCTGTTGCCGTTCGCTCGTCAGGCCGGCAGCATCGCCGCCCAGGGCCTCGATCAGGAACATGCGCTCGCGCTGCACCGGCGTTAGCGGCATGAACTTGATCTTGAAGGTGAAGCGCCGCAGCGCCGCCTGGTCGAGGCGGTCCAGCAGGTTGGTGGTGCAGACGAAGATGCCGTCGAAGCGCTCCATGCCCTGGAGCATTTCATTGACCTCGGTGACCTCGTAGGTGCGCTGTGCGCCGCGGCGGTCCTGCAGGAAGCTGTCGGCCTCGTCGAGCAGCAGGATCGCCTCTTCGGCCTCGGCCTCCTTGAACATGGCGGCCATGTTCTGCTCGGTCTCGCCCACGTACTTGCTCATCAGGTCGCTCGCCTGCTTGATGATCAGCGGCCGGCCGATGGCGCGCGCCATGTGCTCGGCCAGCGCCGTCTTGCCGGTGCCGGGCGCGCCGTAGAAGCACAGGGTGCCGTGGCCGCGCACCTTGAGCGCTTCGACAATGCGCGGAATCTCGAAGCGGCTCTCGACGTTGAGCATGTCGAGGTCGTAGGTGGTCACGCTGCGGCGCGCTCCCAGGCCGCCCTGCGTGCCGAGTGCCAGGTCGGCATTGCGAAGCTGACGTTCGATCAGGCTCTCGATGGAGGTCCCCTCCGACATGGCCAGCCCCGCGAAGCGCACCGCCGTGCGGATCTGGGCCGGCGTGAGGCCCTTGCGGGCGGCCAGTTTCGCGGCGAAAGCATCGGACACCGCCGCGCCCTCGAGCGTCTTGCGCACCAGTTGCTCGCGCGCACCGGGCGGCGGCGACTTGAGCTCGAGGTGATAGGCGAAGCGGCGCCGGAAGGCAGGGTCGATCTGCTCGATGCGGTTGGTCACCCAGATCGTGGGCACGGCGTTCGATTCGAGGATCTGGTTGACCCACGCCTTGCCGCTCACGCTGCCGCTGGCGGATGCGGGAATCTGCTCGGCGCGCGCCATGAGCTGGGCCGCCTCGGTGCTGATCGGCGGGAACACGTCCTCGACCTCGTCGAAGAGCAACGCCGCCTGCGCGCTCCCCTTGAGGAAGACCTGCGCGATCTGCAGCGAGCGGTAGCGGTCGCGGCCCGAGAGCGAATTGCCGTCGCGGTCGGCGTACTCGACCTCGAAGAGCTCCAGGCCCGCGGCCTGCGCCACGACCTTCGCGAGCTCGGTCTTGCCGGTGCCGGGCGGGCCGTAGAGCAGCACGTTGACGCCCGGCTCCTTGCGCGCCACCGCGGCAGAGAGCAGGGTGATGAGCATCTGCGCGTCTTCCTGGACGAAGCTGAAGTCCTGCACGACGAGCGCGCTCTTGGCGGAGGGCCGCGTGAACACGGCCATCAGCTCGTTGTGGTCGCGGTATTCGCGCATCAGCACCGGCGGCAGCTTCTCGCTGACCTTCATGAGGTCGGCCAGGTCGGTGATGTTGTGCTCGGAGATCAGGTTCTCGACCAGGCCGATTCGCTCCAGCCGCGAGCCGGCGCGCAGTGCCTCGCCCACATCGCTGGCATCGACGCCGGCCACCTCGGCGATCGCGGCGTAGGCCTCCGGCGCGTTGTTGACCTTGAACTCGACCAGGAGGGAGCGCAGATCGCGCTGGTAGCGCGCGAGCGTGCCGTAGAGCAGGAGCGCGCGCTCGGCCTTGTTGAGCTGCAGCAGGCCCGCGAGCGCGTCGATGTTCTTCTCGACCAGGGTCGACTGCTTGCGCAGCGCATGGGTGAGCCAGTCGCGCGTGGCCGAGAGCACCGAGAGCAGATCCTTCGGCTGGTCCTTGGCGTACTCGTCGAGATAGAAGAAGAGAGTGCCTTCCTCGTAGGGGCCGCGCCACACGCCGTGGCGCTCCAGCAGCGTGCGGCCGTCGAAGTGCTCGACGCCTTTCCAGACTTCGTTGCCGGCGCAGCGCCGGCCCAGGAATTCGCGCAGGCGCTGCAGCACGGCCAGCGGCCACACCAGGTGGCGGCCGGTCAGCGAGAGCAGGCCGTTGAGGTCGCGGCGCACGTTGAAGCGCGGGCCCTGCTTGGCCGCGAGGGTGAGCACGAAGTGCGAGCACATGAGCTCGAGCACCGGCGCTTCCTTGAGTCCGGGCGACGGCAATGCATGACCGCGGGAAGCCGCAGCCACGACATCGGCACCGGAACGCTTGACCATCGAGCAACCTCCAGATAGGAGAACCAGAATCGGAAACTGATCGCGACCATAGCGCAGAGTTTTAGCTTCGGGAAGACTCGGGAACGGTAAAAACCCGCATGTTGCGATTCCGTCCACAATGCCGCCCATGATTGGAATCGACGACATCGAACGCGCCGCCGAGCGCCTGCGCGGCCAGGTGCTCGATACGCCTTGCGTGGAATCGCGGACGCTTTCAGAGATCGTCGGGGCGCAGGTTTTCCTCAAGTTCGAGAACCTGCAGTTCACTTCCTCCTTCAAGGAGCGCGGCGCCTGCAACAAGCTGGTCGACCTGTCGGAGAACGGCGTCGGGGGCGTGATCGCAATGTCGGCCGGCAACCACGCCCAAGGGGTGGCCTACCATGCCCAGCGTCTTGGCTTGCGGGCGCTGATCGTCATGCCGCGCTTCACGCCGGGCGTGAAGATCGAACGCACCCGCGGTTTCGGCGCCGAGGTGGTGCTGCACGGCGACACGCTGGACGCAGCGCGTGCCCACGCCCTGGCGCTCGCGCAGCAGGAAGGCCTGGCCTTCGTGCACCCTTACGACGACGAGGCCATCATCGCCGGCCAGGGCACCGTGGCGCTCGAGATGCTGGCCGCGGTGCCACAGCTCGATGCGCTGGTGGTTTCGGTGGGCGGCGGCGGCCTGATCGCCGGCATGGCGCTGGCGGCACGCGCGCGCAGCCCGGGGATCGACATCGTGGGCGTCCAGACCCGGCGCTTCCCGGGCATGGTCAATGCCGTCCAGGGAACGCATCATCCGCAGGGGCAGAGCACCATCGCAGAGGGGATCGCAGTGGGCACGCCGGGCGAGCTGACGCAGGCCATCATCGGCGCGCAGGTGAACGATCTGCTCCTGGTCGACGAGGGCGACATCGAGCAGGCGGTGCTGATGCTGCTCGAGATCGAGAAGACGCTGGTCGAGGGCGCGGGCGCGGCCGGGCTGGCGGCACTGATCCGGCATCCGGAGCGGTTCAAGGGCAAGCGCGTCGGGCTGGTGCTGTCGGGCGGAAACATCGACCCGCTGCTGCTGGCGGCGATCATCGAACGCGGCATGGTTCGCGCCGGCCGGCTGGCGCGCGTGCGCGTCAGCGCGCGCGACGTGCCGGGCTCTTTGGCACAGATCACGGCCACTGTGGCGGAAGCGGGCGCTAACGTCGACGAGGTGCATCACCAGCGCGCCTTCACCATGCTGGCGGCGCAGAACGTGGACATCGAGCTGGTCCTTCAGACCCGCGGGCGTGCGCATCTCACGGCGGTGCTCGAGGCCTTGCGCAACGCCGGCTTCGAAGCCGACGAGCAGCGCTGAGGGGCTGGCAACCCCCTAGACCGCGGCGACCGGGCCGGTCGGTAAAATGGCCTCAGTTTTGCGTACCCGAGGAATAACCATGTCCAATCCCACTCCTGTCGATCCGGCCAAGGCCGCCGCTGTCGAGGCCGATGCGGTCGAGTCGATCGTTCACCTCATGCCCCTCGTGCTGCCCGTCGCGGGCGGGGTGCTGATGCTCCTCCTGGCCTCCATCGCCGTCTACTTGGCCTGACAACCGGCTGCGGCAGCGGCGGACACCCTGCAGGCTGCCGCCGTTCAAGGATTGCGAGCCCCGTCTCGGGCTGCACGATCCACTCTCCCGAGACTGAAACGTTTTCTCCAACGGACCTCGACGGCCCGGCGCCCGAGCCCCGTTCGAAAAGACGATTTTTCAACTTAGGAGTTTCTATGAACGCACCATTGAAGGGCCTTGCCGTACAGGCACCCGCATACGTCAAGAACGCGAAGCTGGTCGCCTGGGTCGCGGACATGGCCGCGCTGTGCAAGCCCGAAGCCATCCACTGGTGCGATGGCAGTCAGGAAGAATACGAACGCCTGTGCCAGTTGCTGGTGGACGCCGGCACCTTCAAGAAGCTGAACCCCGCGAAACGGCCCAACTCCTTCCTCGCGACTTCCGATCCGAGCGATGTTGCCCGTGTCGAGGACCGCACCTTCATCTGCTCCGAGAAAAAGGAAGACGCCGGCCCCACCAACAACTGGATGGCGCCCGCCGAGATGCGCGCCACGCTGCAGCCGCTGTTCGACGGCTGCATGAAGGGCCGCACGATGTACGTCGTGCCTTTCAGCATGGGCCCGCTGGGCTCGCCGATCGCGCACATCGGCATCGAGCTGTCCGACAGCCCGTACGTGGCGGTCAACATGAAGATCATGACCCGCATGGGCAAGGCCGTGTATGAGGTACTGGGCGCCGAGCGCGAGTTCGTGCCTTGCGTTCACACGGTCGGCGCGCCGCTGCAGGCCGGCGAGAAGGACGTGGCCTGGCCCTGCAACAAGACCAAGTACATCGTCCACTACCCCGAGACGCGCGAGATCTGGAGCTACGGCTCGGGCTACGGCGGCAATGCGCTGCTGGGCAAGAAGTGCTTCGCCCTGCGCATCGCCTCGAACATGGGCCGCGATGAAGGCTGGCTTGCAGAGCACATGCTGATCCTCGGCGTCACCAACCCCGAGGGCAAGAAATACCACGTGGCAGCGGCCTTCCCCAGTGCCTGCGGCAAGACCAACTTCGCGATGCTGATCCCGCCCGCCGGCTTCGAGGGATGGAAGGTCACGACGATCGGCGACGACATCGCCTGGATCAAGCCCGGCGCCGACGGCAAGCTGCGCGCCATCAACCCGGAGGCCGGCTACTTCGGCGTTGCGCCCGGCACCAACATCCAGACCAATCCGAACTGCATGGCCAGCCTCGGCCGCGACGTGATCTTCACGAACGTGGCGCTGACCGACGACGGCGACGTCTGGTGGGAAGGCATGGGCGAGCCTCCGGCCCACGCGATCGACTGGCAGGGCAAGGACTGGACGCCCGCCATCGCGAAGGAGACCGGTGCCAAGGCTGCCCACCCGAATGCGCGCTTCACGGTTGCGGCGGTCAACAATCCGGCGCTCGATGAGGCCTGGGACGACCCCAAGGGCGTGGCGATCGACGCCTTCATCTTCGGCGGCCGCCGCTCGACCACCGTGCCGCTGGTGACCGAGGCGCGCAACTGGGTCGAGGGCGTCTACATGGCCGCGACGATGGGTTCCGAGACCACCGCGGCCGCCGGGGGCCAGCAGGGGGTGGTGCGGCGCGATCCGTTCGCGATGCTCCCCTTCGCCGGCTACAACATGAGCGACTATTTCCAGCACTGGCTGGACCTGGGCAAGAAGCTCGAGGCCGCGGGCGCGCGCCTGCCCAAGATCTACACCACCAACTGGTTCCGCAAGGGCGCGGACGGCAAGTTCGTCTGGCCCGGCTACGGCGAGAACATGCGCGTACTCAAGTGGATGATCGACCGCATCGAAGGCAAGGGCGAAGGCATCGAACATGTGTTCGGGGTCAGCCCGCGCTACGAAGACCTCAACTGGTCCGGCCTGGATTTCAGCGCCGAGCAGTTCGACACGGTGACCCACATCGACAAGGCCGCCTGGCAAGCCGAGCTGAAGCTGCATGCGGAGCTGTTCCAGCAGCTGGCGCATCGTCTACCGAAGGAACTGCCGGCAACCAAGGCAGCCATCGAGCAGCGGCTGGCTGCCTGACGATCTCGCCAAAAAGAAAAAGCCGCCCGAGGGCGGCTTTTTTTATCGATGCGGCCGGCTCAGTAGTACTGGCCCAGATTCACGCGGCGCAGTGCGGAGTACAGGGTCGGCACGCTGGCGTCGGCGGCGAGCCTGGCCGATTGCGCGGCCTCGGCCGAGTCTGCTTCCTGGCGTGTGCTGATCGCCTGCAGGTCGCGAAGAACGCGCGGGTCGTGCCTGGCATAGGCCAGGAACTGCTCGTCGGCGCGCGCTGCGGCGCGGCGGCGGGCCGCCGCGCGAACGGCGGTCAAAGCGCGAACGGCCAGACTGCGGGCGGTGCCTGCGAAAAGGCCGATCGCTGCGAAGGCCACGCCCCACAAGACAAGCCAGGCAACGAGCAAGCCGCCTTCGTTCCAGCTCGAGACGAGCGTGTCGGCAACGACGAGCAGCGAAGCGACGATGGCCGCCAGCAGCAGAGCCGCCAGGCCGCGGGCGCCGTCGAAGCTGCGGCGGGCAGCGCGAATGTGATCGATGACGGCTTCCGCGCGGGCAACGCCCGGGTGAGTGGCCGGTTGTTCAACGTGGACAAAGCTGGTCATGGTGAAGTCCCTCCTAGGACGGGTGGCTGAAGCTGATGCAGTGATATTAGTGGTTTCCCTAATGTTTTCCCACTTTAGCTTCATGATGTCTATCATTCACAAGGCTGATGGATGTCAACTTTCGCACACTGGACCTGAACCTCCTCCGCGTCTTCGACGAGGTCATGGCGGAGCGCAATCTCACGCGCGCCGCACGCAATCTCTCGATCACGCAGCCGGCCGTGAGCAACGCGCTGCGCCGCCTGCGGGAGACGCTGGGTGACGAACTGGTGCGCCGCTCGGGCGCCGGCGTCGAGCCCACGCCGCGCGCGCTGGCACTGTGGCCGACCGTGCGGGGTGCGTTGCGGCAACTGCAGCACACGCTCGCGCCGGGCGAATTCGACGCCGCAATTGCCGACGACACCTTCGTGCTCGCAATGGCGGATGCCACCGCGGCGGAGCTGATCCCGGGGCTGATCAAGATCGTGGAGGAAGAGGCGCCCGCCATCTCGCTGCGAGTCCTGCCCCTGACCACCCGCGATCCCCGGCGCCTGCTCGAGACCGAGGAGGTCGACATGGCCATCGGCTACTTTCCGGCCGTGATCGCCAATCTGGCGGCGCGTGGCCAGTCGGACGCCGCCCTGCTGCCTTTTGACACCCAGAGGCTTTACGTCGGCGAATACGTGTGCGTGATGCGGCGCGGCCATCCGCTGGCGGAGCAGCCGCTGACGCTCGACACCTTCTGCGCGGCGCGGCACCTGCTGGTGAGCTTTTCGGGCAGACCCTACGGCTTCATCGACCAGACCCTGGGTGCACTCGGCCGCGAGCGGCGCGTCGTGGCGACAGTGAACCAGTTTTTCACGGCCGGCCGGGTGGTCGCCAATTCGGACCTGCTGACCGTCCTGCCCCGCCATTTCGTCAAGGTGACGGGGATCGACGAGCAGCTCTTGCTGCGGGAGCTGCCGTTCCAGCAGCCGCTGGTGCACGTGGACGCCATCTGGCATCGCCGGGCGCAGCACGGCCACGCCCATGGCTGGTTGCGGCAGGCACTGCTGCGCTCGGCGAGGGCCGCCTTTGCCGGCTCGCCCGGCGGTCCGGCTTAGCGAACGACGCTGAGCCAGGCGCTGGCGGCGGCGCGCAGTTCCTGGGCGTGGTGGGCGTCCAGGCCCGCGCGGGAGTCGGCGCTTTCCATCAGGGTGGCGGCAGGGCTCGACGGGGTTTCGATCGCATTGAAGCGAAACAGGCGTGCCACTTGGGCAACAAGGCTGAACATGACGTGTGCGGGGCGTGCAAGCCGCGCTGGAGTGGTAATGAACCAAGATTAAGGGTTTTCCCCAGTATTTCCAGGCCCATCTCATGCGCTTTGTGCATGGGGATATTCGCCTAGACTGCAGCGATGAAGCTTCAGCTGCTCTCGGATCTGCATCTGGAGGCGCACCCCCAGTTCCGGATTGCCCCCGCAGCCGGTGCAGATCTGCTGATCCTGGCCGGCGATATCGGCTCCTATCAATCCGGATCGCGCCTGCTCGAGTCCGACTTCGGCCTCACCCGCTTTTCACCACGCCACGGCTGGCCGACGCCGGTGCTCTACGTGCCGGGCAACCACGAGTACGACAACGCCGACTTCGACCTCACCCACGAGCGTCTGCGCGCCTTGTGCGAAGCCCTGGAGATCCAGTGGCTGGAGCGCGAAAGCCGCGTGGTCGACGGTATCCGCTTCGTCGGCACCACCCTGTGGGCCGATTTCGACGCGCTGGTCGAGCCCGGCGACAGCATGAGCGACGCGTTGAAGAAGCGCGGCAAAGCCATGCGGGCTGCCAATTTCTACCTCGAGAAAGCAAAGACGCTGCGGGCCGGCGAGATCTTTCTGGCCGAGGCGATGAGAGAGCACTCACTGACGTGCCAGGCCTGGCTGCGTCAGGCGCTGCTCCAGGACTTCGAGGGGCCGACCGTCGCCGTCACGCACTTCGCGCCAACGCTGGCCAGCGCCGATCCGCGCTACGGCCTGAGTCCAGGCACCGCCGGTTTCTGCAACTCGCTCGACGAGTTGCTGCCCCGGGCCGACCTGTGGCTGCACGGCCACCTGCATTGCGCCTTCGATTATGTGAAGGACGGTTGCAGGGTGGTCGCCAACCCGCTGGGCTACATGAGCAAGGGCGAGCAGGAGGGTTTCAGGCCCGACCTGCTTGTCGAGGTGCCGCCGCGGCGGCCGGATCGCGCCGCCTGAGCAGGATCAGGCAGCCTTCACGCCGGCGCGGCCCGCTTCGACGGCGAAACTCGCCTGGGTGTGGAAGGGCGCGTCGACTGCCACCGGATGCGCGGTTGCGCGGAACTCGCAGTGCATTGCCTTGGGCGTGGCCTCGATCAAGGCATAGCCGCGCTCGTCGCCGCGCGCATGCACCACGTCGGGGTTGTCGCGCTGCAGCCATTCCATGGACTTCCGGCTCGCCCCGCGCGAGCTGATCGAGCCGCCGACGAACTCGCTCGCGACCACCGGAGACGCCGTGTCGTTGGGCACGACGCGCAGGTCGGCCGCCACGAACCGGTGCACATCGCCGCCCAGCACCACGACATCGCGTATGCCGCCCTCGCCGAGGCCCTGCAGCAGCTGGCGCCTCGCCTCAGGATAACCGTCCCAGCCGTCGGTCCAGAACTGGCGGCCCCGCGGTGCCTCGAGGCTGGTAGGGCTCATCTGGGTGGACTGGCCCAACAGCTTCCACTGCCGTCCGGATGACGCCAGGCCCTGGGCCAGCCACAGCGACTGCTCGGCACCGAGCATCGTGCGCGACGGGTCCGCCAGCGCTTCGCACCCGATCACCAGCCGGCCCCAGTCGTGTGCCGGGTCCGGGCAGGCGTGGTGACTGCGGTACTGCCGCGTGTCGAGCGTCCAGAGCTCGGCCAGCCGCCCCCAGGCAAAGCGGTCGTGGATGCGCATCGCGGCCCCTTGCGGCGGCAGCAGCAGCGGCATGTGCTCGAAGTAGGCGCGGTAGGCGGCTGCGCGGCGCTGCAGGAAGAGCGCGGGCTCGGTATACGCGGGGTCGCGGTCGTTCGCGTAGTCGTTGACCACCTCGTGGTCGTCCCAGGTCAGGATCCAGGGGTGGGCTGCATGCGCGGCTTGCAGGTCGGCGTCGCGCTTGTAGAGCGCATGGCGCGCGCGGTATTCCTCCAGCGTCACCGGGATGGGCGCGCCATGCCGGCGCGGCACCGGGCCCTGGCTGCTGCCTTCGTAGATGTAGTCGCCGGCGAACAGGACGAAGTCGAGCTCGCGCGTTGCGATGTCGCGATGCGCGGCGTAGTAGCCATGCTCGTAGTTCTGGCAGGACGCGAGCGCGAAGCGCAGTCGCGACACCGCCGCGTCCGCGGCAGGCGCCGTGCGCGTGCGGCCGACCGGGCTCCGTGCATCGCCGCAGCTGAAGCGGTACCAGTACTCCCGCTGCGGCGCCAGGCCTTGCGCATGCACATGAACGCTGAAGGCATGCGCGGCTTCGGCCTGCACTTCCCCCTGCAGGACGGGTCGCTTGAGCTCGGCATCCCCGAAGACCTCGTAGCGCACGGCACAGCGCTGCAGGCCTTCGAGGCCCGGCTCGTCCCCGGCCGCCAACCGGGTCCAGAGCACGATGCTGTCCGGCCGCGGCCGGCCGCTGGCGACGCCCAGCGTGAAGGGATTGGAACGCCAGCGCGGCGCCGGCTGCGCGCGCGCGGGCCGCACCGACGACCAGCCGCACAGGGCGAGCCACAGCGCGGCGCGGTTCAGATCTCGGCGGCGAAGATTCATTGGTCTTTCAAAGAGAAGAGGACGCCTCGGTGCCGCCTATGATCGCGCGCAACTTCGAAGAACGGCATCGGCAAAGGGATACGCGTGCTCAACGGCTTGTGGCTCGGGTTTTTTCTGGCGGCGGCACTGGCTGCATTCTCGCGCTGGCTGATCGGCGGCGATGCGGCGGTGTTCGCCGCCCTGGTCGACAGCCTGTTCGCCATGGCCAAGCTCTCGGTCGAAGTGATGGTGCTGCTGTTCGGCACCCTCACGTTGTGGCTGGGCTTCCTGCGCATCGCCGAGGCGGCAGGCCTGGTCGCCGGCCTGGCGCGGCTGCTCGGGCCGCTGTTCCGGCGGCTGATGCCCGAAGTGCCTGCGGGTCACCCGGCGCTGGGGCTGATCACCATGAACTTCGCGGCCAACGCGCTGGGGTTGGACAACGCGGCCACGCCCATCGGCTTGAAGGCGATGCGCGAGCTGCAGAGCCTGAACCCGAGCGCGACCACGGCCAGCAATGCGCAGATCCTGTTCCTGGTGCTCAACGCCTCGTCGCTCACGCTGCTGCCCGTCAGCATCTTCATGTACCGCGCGCAGCAGGGCGCGGCCGACCCGACGCTGGTGTTCCTGCCGATCCTGCTCGCCACCAGCTGCTCCACGCTGGTGGGCCTGCTCTCGGTGGCCTTCGTGCAGCGGCTCAGGTTGTGGGACCCGGTGGTGCTCGCCTATCTGCTGCCGGGCGCGCTGCTGCTCGCCGGCTTCATCGCACTGCTGGCCACGCTTTCGGCCGCGGCGCTGGCCTCGCTCTCCTCGCTGCTGGGCAACCTCACGCTGTTCGGGATCGTGCTCGTCTTCCTGCTGGCCGGCGCGCTGCGGCGGGTCAAGGTCTACGAGTGCTTCGTCGAGGGGGCCAAGGAGGGCTTCGACGTGGCGAAGAACCTGCTGCCCTACCTGGTCGCGATGCTGTGTGCGGTGGGCGTGCTGAGGGCCTCGGGCGCGCTGGAGCTGGTGCTGTCGGGCATCCGCTGGGCGGTCGGCCTGACGGGCTGGGACACACGCTTCATCGACGCACTGCCCACCGCGCTGGTCAAGCCCTTCTCCGGCAGCGCGGCGCGCGCGATGCTGATCGAGACCATGCAGAGCCACGGCGTCGACAGCTTCGCGGCGAGGGTCGCAGCCACCATCCAGGGCAGCACCGAGACCACCTTCTACGTGCTGGCCGTCTACTTCGGCGCGGTGGGCATCCAGCGGGCACGGCATGCCGTCGGTTGCGCGCTGCTGGCCGAGCTCGCCGGTGTGCTGGGCGCAATCGCCGTGGGTTACTGGTTCTTCGGCTGAACCCGCGCGACGGCGCCCGCCGGAGTGATCGGCCAGAATAGCCCCTCACTTCACAGCTCCCCCGTGACCGCTCCCGCCCAGGCGAAACCGCCCTCCTTCACGACCGATGAATTCCGCGCAGCCCTGGGCATGTTCGCGACGGGCGTGACCATCGTCACCGCGCGCGCGACCAACGGCCGGCTGGTGGGACTCACCGCCAACTCCTTCAACTCCGTGTCATTGGATCCGCCGCTGGTCCTGTGGAGCCTGGCGCGCAGCGCGGCCTCGATGGCCGCGCTCAGCACCGGCTCGCACTACGCGATCAACATCCTGGCCTCCAACCAGAAGGACCTGGCCGAGCGTTTCGCCACCAAGGACGTCGACCGCTGGGCCGATGTGGCCTTCACCGAAGGCTTCGGCGGAGCGCCGGTGCTGGCGGGCGTCGCCGCGAGCTTCGAATGCTTCAACCGCAGCCGCTACGACGAGGGTGACCACGTGATCTTCGTCGGCGAGGTGGAGCGCTGCGCGCACAGCGCCGGCGCCTCACCGCTGCTGTTTCACGGCGGCCGGTTCTATACCGAGCACCCGCTGTAGCGGCTGTGCGCTCAGCGCCGGAGGCTGAGCTTGTAGCGGAAGGTGTCGGCGCGGTAGACCGCGATCTCCACATGAACCGGACCGCCGCCGGCCAGGTGCAGCAAGCGCTCCACCTGCAACACCGGCGCGCCGGGCTTGAGCTGCAGCAACTTCGCCTCCTGCGGCTTCGCCAGGCCGGCGCCGATCTCGAGCTGGGCCTCGCCGATCTCGAGGCCGCCCTCGTGCTCGAAGATTTCGATCAGGTCGCGCTGCGAGAAATCGACCCGCGCCAGCCGCTCGCCCAGGAAGCGCGGCAGCCAGGAGCTGTTGACCGACAGCGGCTCGCGGTCCATGTAGCGCAGCGTCTGCAGGTGGTACACCGCCTCGCCGGCGGGCACCTGCAGCTGGCGCGCCACCGCGGCGGGCGCCTTCACCTCGCGCCAGGCGAGCCGCTTGCTGCTGACCGCGTGCTGTTCCAGCGCCAGCGCCTCGTTCAGCCCCTGCAGCCGGTTGAGGCTTTGGGACGCCTTCGAATGGGACACGAAGGCGCCCTTCCCATGCAGCTTGACGATCAGCCCCTCCGCCTGCAGCGCGCTGAGCGCCTGGCGCACGGTGATGCGGCTGACGCCGTGTTCGGCCGTCAGCTCGGATTCGGAAGGCAGCTTGGCCCCCGGTGCCAGCTCACCGTCGAGGATGCGGGCGCGCAGCGCGTCGCGCAGTTGCGCGTGCAGGGACTGAGGAAGCTCAGACATCGATGGCCTTGACGCCGACGATGGCATGCGACTTGCGTCGCTTGTCATAACTTGTCATAACAAGTAGATTCTGCACCGCCAGGGTGCTTCTTTCCGTTTATTCACCGACCAAGGAAACGACCATGTCCGCAGCCCGAGCCTTCTTCTTCCGTTCCGCGGCCGCCACGCTGGCGCTCGCAGCCGGCACCGCCGCCGCCCAGGCGCCAAGCTACCCGACCAAGCCGATCACGCTGATTGTGCCGTTCGCCGCCGGCGGCGGCGTCGATGCCACGGCTCGCCTGCTCACCGCCAAGCTGGGCGAGCAGCTCAAGCAGCCGGTGGTGATCGAGAACGTGGCGGGCGCGGCCGGCACCATCGGCACGCAGCGGGTCGCGCGCTCGCCGGCCGACGGCTACACCCTGCTCTTCGCGGTGGCCAGCCCGCTCAACGTGGCGCCGCTGGTGGCACCGTCCGCCGTGCGCTACGACAGCTTCAAGGATTTCATTCCCGTCGCGACGGTGGGCACCTCGCCCTTCGTGCTGATCGGCAAGCCTGCCCTGCCCGCTCGCACCACGGCCGAGCTGATCCAGCTGGCGAAGGCGCAGCCCGGCAAGCTCAACTTCGGCACCGACGGGGTGGGCACCTCGCTGCACATCACGGCCGAGATGTTCAAGCAGCGCGCCGGCATCGACCTGATGCACGTGCCCTACAAGTCGGGCCCGCAGGTGCTGACCGATGTGGCTGGCGGACAGGTCGACCTCGCGGTGCTGCCGCTGTCGCTCGCATTGCCTTTCGTGAAGGATGGCAAGGTCAAGGCCTTCGGTGTCACCTCGCTGGCCCGTTCGGCGATCGCGCCGGCGATTCCGACGCTCGCGGAGTCGCCCGAGCTCAAGGGGATGGAGATGGATGCCTGGCTCGGCGTCCTCGCCCCTGCGGGTACGCCGGCCACCGTGACGGCAGCCTGGGTCAGCGCCCTCGAGGCCACGCTGAAGGATCCGGAAGTCGTGCGCAAGCTCGGCGACATCGCCGTCAAGCCCCAGCTGATCGCAGGCCCCGCCTTCGCCGACTACCTGGCGAAGGAACGCAAGACCATCGCCGGCGTGGTGCAGACCGCGGGCATCAAGACCGAATAGAAAGAAGACCGCTCCATGCTGATGTCGCTCGCCAGTGCCTGGATCGTGCTGCCCGCCGTGCTGCTGGCCGGCGGCCTGATCGGCGCGAGCGGCATCGGCGGCGTGCTGCTGGTGCCGGTGCTGACCAAGCTGGGCGCGGTGCCGCTGCCGCAAGCCATCGCCGCCGCTTCGCTGGGCTTCGCGCTGCCGGCGCTGGTGGCGCTGCGCCCGCTGATGCGCGAGCGCGCGCAGGCGGCGCGCTGCGTCCCCTTGCTCGCGGGTGCGCTCGCGGGCGCGGCCGCCGGCGCGCTGCTGGTGCGCTGGCTGCCCGCTGCCGCGCTGATGACCGGCGTGACCCTGCTGGTGCTGTTCTCGGGCTGGCGCGGCCTGCGTGCCTCGGCGAAGGCGTCGGCGCCCGCGGCACCGCTCGGCACGCCGGTGCTGCTTGCACTGGGTGTCGCGGTCGGGCTCGGCTCCGCGCTCACGGGTACCGGTGGCCCGGTGCTGGTCTTGCCGCTGCTGATGCTGCTGCGCCAGCCGGTCGTCTTTGCGGTGGTGGCCGCGCAGGCGGTGCAACTGCCCGTGGCCCTGGCCAGCAGCACCGTGCATGCGATCGAAGGGCGCCTCGACCTCGGGCTGGCTGCCCTTTGCGGCCTGCTGATGCTGGCGGGCTCCATCGCCGGGCAACGCGCTGCGGCCAGCCTGGACATGCAGCAGTTGCAGCGATTCGTCTCGATGCTGCTGCTGGCCGTGGGTGCCTGGTTCGCCTGGCTCCTGCTGGCCTGAATCGATTCATTCAAGGAAACGCCATGCTGTCTCCCGAACTCCTGCAGTCAGGCCGGCCGCTGCTGCTGGCGCCCGAGTGGGTGCTGCTTCCCGATGGCCCGCGCGAGGGCCTCGGCGTCGTGGTGCGCGACGGACACTTCGCGCAGGTGGCCCCGCTCGCCGAGGTGCGCGCCGCGCATCCGGGCCTGACGCCGATCGAGCTGCCGCAGCGCCTGCTGATGCCGGGGCTGATCGACACCCACACCCACCTCACCCAGTCCTTCGGCAAGGCACTGGCCTTCGGTGAGCCTTCGGAGATCTTCCGCCGCATCTGGGTGCCGATGGAGGCCACGCTCGATGCGGACGCGGCCTATCTCTCCGCCAAGCTCTCGGCACTGGAATCGCTGCGCGGCGGCTTCACCACCGTGGTCGATGCGGGCACGCGCTCCGAAGCCGGGCTCGATGCGGTGGCGAGCGCAGCGCGCGACGCCGGCATCCGCTGCGTACTCGGCATGATCTGCAACGACGCGGGGCTGGAAGGCGACGAGGCCGCAGGCCGCCGCATCCTCGACGCCGCCGCCACCTTCCTCGCGCGGCTCGAACACGACGCCCTGGTGCACCCCTCGCTCGCGATCTCGATTCCCGAGGCCGCGAGCGATCGCATGCTGCGGGCCGTCGCCGCGCTCACCCTCGAAAGCGGCCGGCGCTTCCAGACGCACGTCAACGAACACCTGGCGGCCGTCGAGCGCTCGCTCGTCGCGCGCGGCCTGCGCCCGCTGGAGCTGCTGCAGGCCTGCGGCGCGCTCAACGCATCGGCCCTGCTGGCCCATGCCACGCTGCTGACGCCGCGCGAACTGGGTCTCTTGCGCGACAGCGGTGCCGCAGTCGCCTACAACCCCGTGGCCAGCCAATGGAAAGGCAACGCCGTGCTCGACGCCGGCCTGCTCGAAGTGCTCGGCGTGCCCTTCGGCCTCGGCACTGACGGCACGCGCGCCGACGGCTTCCGCCTCATGGACGCGGCCGAGGCCACGCAGCGCCTCACGCAGGGCCTCGCCAACGGGGACTCCTCCTGCGGCGGCGGCTGGCTCTGGCTCGACCACGCGACGCACCGCGGCGCCGAGGCCGCGGGCCTGGGCGCGCGCACCGGCCGCATCGCCGAGGGCCTGGCCGCCGACTTCCTGCTCCTCGACCTGGACGTGCCCGAGTTCGTGCCGAGCTGGGACCTGACTTGGGAGCTGGTGCGTTTCGCGAACCGCGACCAGATCGAGGCGGTGTTCGTGCAGGGCGCGCTGCGCCTGTGGAAGGGCTGGCCGGTCGACTGGGACGCGCGTGCGCTGATGCGCGAGGTGGCGACGATCGCACGTCGCGATGTCAGCCGCGCGCCGATCCAGCGCGTGCATCCGGTCGCCGATCTGCACCGCGCCCGTTAGCGCCCCGGCAACCCGGCCTGAAGCTTTCACCTGGGCGGGCTACGATCGGCCCATGCCTTCACGCTTGCGCCGCGACACGCTCGCGGCACTGCTCGCGCTGGCCTGCGCAGCGGCTTGCGCCGGTCCCGAGAAGAAAAACTGGTTCGACGATCCCTTCTTTCAGGTGTCGTCGGGCGCGCGCGGCTGCCCTGTGCCCGAAGGCCCGCTGTACACCGCCGAGGAGCGGCGTGCCCAGATGCATGCGCGGCTGGAGCGCGGCACCAGCTGTTGGCTGGAGGGCCGCTGCAAGGACAGCAACGCCTACCGCTACGACAAGGTCATCGCGCCCCAGGTGCAGGCCGCGCTGGCTGCCGTGCCGGGCGTTGGCCGCGCCAGTGTCTGGGCCGTGGTGCAGCGGCGCTGGGTCTACCTGCAGGGCTGCGTGCCCTCGCGCGCGCTGGCGCGCCGGCTGGAGCAGGCCGCTCGCGCCGTTCCCGACGTCGAGCTGGTCGTCGTCGACCTGATGCTCGGCACCCGCGGCAAGCCGCCGTATGCCGTTGCAAGCCCTTGACGGCATCGCGAGAGACATGCAGAACAGACACGCGCAGAACAAGAGACATACAGAGACAGAGCAAGAACGATGACCGACCGCAAGAACCACCTCGACACCCGCGCCACCACCCTGCTGCTCGCCTGCTGCGCCTTCTGGGGCCTGCAGCAGATCCTGATCAAGACCACGGTGCCCGAAGTGCCGCCGCTGTGGCAGGCCTCGATCCGCATGACGGGCGCGGTCGTGCTGCTGTGGCTGTGGTGCCTGTGGCGGCGCGTGCCGCTGTTCGATCGCGACGGCACGCTCGGAGGCGGCCTGCTCGCGGGCCTGCTGTTCGCGGGCGAGTTCGTCTGCATCTACCTCGGGCTGCAGCACACCACGGCCTCGCGGCTCACGGTGTTTCTCTACACCGCGCCCTTCGTGGTGGCGCTGCTGCTGCCTCGCTTCGTGTCCGCCGAGCGGCTGCGCGGCGTGCAGTGGTTGGGCCTCGCGATCGCCTTCACCGGCGTGGTGGCCGCCTTCAGCGAGAGCTTCGGCCACAGCAGCTCCGGCCAGTTGCTGGGCGACGCGCTGGGCCTCGCGGCCGGCGTGCTGTGGGGCCTGACGACGCTCGCGATCCGCACCACGCGGCTCGCCACCGCCAGCGCCGAGAAGACGCTCTTCTATCAGATCGCTGTCACCGCGGCGGTGTCGCCCGTGCTGTCGCTGGCGCTCGGCGAGCACTGGGGCTTTGCCTACTCGGGCTACGCCTGGTTCTCGATCTCGGTGCAGACCGCGATCGGCGCCTTCGCGAGCTACCTGGCGTGGATGTGGATGCTCAGGCACTACCCGGCCACGCGCATCTCGTCCTTCACCTTCCTCACGCCGCTGTTCGCGCTGGTGTTCGGCGTGGTGCTGCTGGACGAACCGCTCACGCTGCAACTGGTGCTGGCGCTGGCGGGCGTGGCCCTGGGCATCGTGCTGGTGAACCGGCGCCCGAGCCCGACAGTGCAAGCCGAAACCGCCCGCCGTGCGAACTAAGAAAAATCTCCTCGATCCGCACGACACGCTGAGACGCAAGCGATGAACTTCCAGCCACTGCTCGACGAGATCAATGAAGAGATCCGCCCGCTGCTGGGCCAGGCCGGCACGGTGGCCAGCTACATCCCCGCGCTCGCCCGCGTGCCGGCGCGGCAGTTCGGCATCGCGCTGCGCACCTGCCACGACGAGGAGGCCGCGGCCGGCGATGCCGGCACGCCCTTCTCGATCCAGAGCATCTCCAAGCTCTTCACCCTCACGCTGGCGATGCGGCACCTGGGCGATGCGCTGTGGGAACGCATCGGCCGCGAGCCTTCGGGCAACCCCTTCAACTCGCTGGTGCAGCTCGAGAGCGAGCAAGGCAAGCCGCGCAATCCGTTCATCAATGCAGGCGCGATCGCGGTCGCGGACCGCCTGCTGAGCCGCGGCGATGCCAAGGCGGAACTGCTGGCGCTCATGCACAGCCTGTGCGGCGAGCCGATCGGCTTCGATGCCGAGGTCGCGGCCTCCGAGGCGGCCACGGGCTACCGCAACTACGCGCTCGCCAACTTCATGAAGAGCTTCGGCAAGCTCGACAACGCGGTCGAGGCCGTGCTGGACCTCTACTTCCACCAGTGCGCGCTGCGCATGAGCAGCGTGCAGCTGGCGCGCGCCGCCGGCTTCCTGTGCCGCGACGGCCGCCATCCCCTCGCCGGCGAGGCCGAGATCACCACCGAGCGCCATGCGCGGCGCATCAACGCGCTGATGCTGACCTGCGGCACCTACGACGCCGCGGGCGACGTCGCCTTCTCGATCGGCCTGCCCTGCAAGAGCGGCGTGGGCGGCGGCATCGTCGCGGTGGTGCCCGACCGGCTCACGCTGTGCGTCTGGTCGCCGGCGCTCGACGCGACGGGCAATTCGCTGCTGGGGCGCAAGGCACTGGAGCTGTTCGTCGCGAAGACCGGGCTGTCGGTGTTCTGAGCGGGGGCCCGGGCCATGCGCCCGCGCGCAGATGCCCCATCGGCTGCAACGCCTAGCGGAACTCCAGCAACGTTTCGATCACCCGCTGCGTGGCGCCGTCCAGCGCGCCTTGTGCGCGGTACGCGATCGCCAGGTGGCGCGTGAGCTTCGGGCTCAGCGGCCGCGTCTGCACATGGGCCTCGGCGACCGTCCCCTTGTCGGGGGCCGGCAGCAGCGCCACGCCGTAGCCGGCGGCGACCAGCCCGCGCATGGCGACGTCGTAGTCGTGCTCGATCCGTGCGCGCGGCGCGAAGCCGCCGCGCGCGAACCATTCCATGGTCAGCGCGTACATGCGCGAACCCGGCTCGTTCATGATCAGCGGGTGCTGTGCGAGCCATGCGGGCGTGACGCGGCGCGGCACCTGCCAGCGCGCCGGCAGGAAGGCCATCATCGAATGCTGGCGCCAGGGCTTGAGTGCCAGCCCCGGCACCGCCGGCTGCGGCAGCGCGATGATGGCCAGGTCCAGCGTGCCGGCCAGGATGCCCGACACCGAGTACTCCGAGCCCAGGAAGCTGGGCGTGAGCACGATGTCGGGGTAGCGCTCCAGCAGCGCGTGGAAAACCGGCGGCAACAGGTCGACCACCACGCTGGTGGTGCTGCAGCCGATGCGCACCCGGCCGGCCAGCCCCTGGTGCTGGCGCCGCACCGCGTCGATGGCGTCGTCGGCGTCGCGCAACAGGCGCCGGCCACGCTCCACCAGCACGGCGCCGGCCGGCGTGGGCATGACACGCCGCGCGCCGCGCACGACCAGCGGTGCGCCCATGCGCGATTCCAGTTCGCTGACATGCAGGCTCACGGTGGGCTGCGCCAGGTGGAGCGCCTGCGCCGCGGCTGAGAAGGTGCCGAGGTCGGCGATGGCGACGAGGGTGGCGAGTTGGTCGAGGTTCAGCTGTCGCATCAGGAATGCTGATTGGTGGCTTCAGAAATCTCAACTTCCACAATAGCACGCCGCGCCGCACCATCTGCCGCATGACGAACGCACGCACGATGGAACTGGAGATGCAGATGCCCTTGACCCAACTGCTCAGACAGCTACTGGCCCGCCTCCTCGTGCGCTGGGCGGCACGCCGTCGCGCCCACCGCCAGGCACTGCAGCTCGCGGCGATGAGCGAGCACGAGTTGCTCGACCTGGGCATCGGCCGAAGCGAAGTCCCGGCGCTGCTGCGCGGCACGCAGCCACACGCAGGCTGCTGCCCGAGACGCTAGGTCGCGAATCCGGGCGCCGGCACGCCGCTCGGCCACCCTTGCCGCCAACATCCGCTAAGGCATCACCTTGCGCGTCGACTCTCGCACCACCAGCTCGGGCCGCAGCACCACGGTGGACGCCGACAACGACTTGCCCTCGATCTCGTCGAACAGCATCTCGGCCGCGCGCCAGCCCAGCTCCCTGTGCGGCAGGCGAATGGTGGTGAGCGGCGGATCGACCATGTCGACCAGCGGCATGTCGTTGTGGCCGGTGATCGAAATGTCCTGCGGCACGCGCAGGCCCTGTGCGCGCAGCAGGTCGTAGGCGCCCAGGGCCACGAGGTCGTTGCAACACACCACAGCCTCGGGCCGCTCATGCTGCGCGAGCAGTTGCGCCATGGCATGGCGGCCGGCCTCACGACTGTAGCCCTCGCATTCGACGACCGCGGCCAGCTCCAGCCCGCGATCGCGCAGCGCCTGCTCCACGCCCTGGCGCCGGGCCACGCCGGTGGGCACGTTCTGCGGCCCGGCCAGGTGCGCAATGCGCCGGTGGCCAGCGCCGACCAGGTGGTCTACCGCGAGCTTCATCGCCAGGCGGTCATCGCTGACCACGGCGGGCAGGCGCCCGCTCTCGTCGGCGCGGTTCACCAGCACGGTGTGCATGCCGGCCTTCTGCAGATAGTCGATGAGCGGGTCGTCGCGGGTGGCGATCGCCATCACCAGCCCGTCCACCTGCTGCGCCAGCATGCGCTCGACCACCGGGCGCGCCAGCGCGTGGTCCATCACGTTAGTCACGAAGACGAAGTAGCGGCGCGCCGCGGCACTGGCCTCGATGCCCTGGAGGATGGGCGGGAACACCGGGTTGGTGATGTCGGGCACCAGCACGCCGATGGTGTGGGTGCGGCCGGTGCGCAAGGCCGAAGCGGCACGGTTGGGCCGATAGCCCAGGCGCTGCGCCGCCTCCTCGACCACGCGCAGCACCTCCTCGCTGATCAATGCGCGCTTGTCCGGGTTGAGGGCGCGCGAGACGGTCGAGACATGCACGCCGGCCGCCTGCGCAACGTCGCGGATCGTGACGGTCGAAAACGAATTGTTGCTCATCTCATGCAAACGATTGAGGCCGGGGACGTGTCGTTCATCGCCCTATTGTCATAGGGGATTCTTGCAAACTTCGATTTTGCTGGAAATTTCCTTCCCGCCATAATGTGCAAACGTTTGCAAGGACCCAGAGGCACCCCATGAACATCGTGACCACCCCCGATTCCGTGCTCGAGATGGCGACCACCGCCATGTCCCGCACGCCCGACGAGCGCCTGAGGACCGTGATGGAGGCGCTCACCCGCCACCTCCACGCCTTCGTCCAGGAAGTGCGGCTGACCGAGGAAGAGTTCGAGCAGGCGCTGGAGTTCATCGTCGGCATTGGCCAGGCGACCGGCGAGAACAAGAACGAGGTGGTCCTGGCCGCCGACCTGCTGGGGGTCTCCACGCTGGTCGCCCTGCTGAACAACCAGGACCCGCAGGGCGAATCGCATGCGGCGCTGCTCGGCCCCTTCTGGCGTGCCAATGCACCGCTGTGCCGGGCCGGCGTGTCGATCGCGCGCTGCGAAACGCCCGGTGTGCCGCTCGAGGTGACGGGCGTGGTGCGCGACACGCAGGGCCAGCCGATCGCCGGCGCCATCGTGGACGTCTGGCAGGCCTCGCCCGTCGGCCTCTACGAGAACCAGGACCCGCAGCAGGACGACATGAACCTGCGCGGCCGCTTCGAGACCGATGCCGAGGGCCGCTTCCATTTCCGCACCGTCCGCCCGGCCGGCTATCCGGTGCCCACCGACGGGCCCTGCGGCGCGCTGCTGCGCGCGCAGCGGCGGCATCCCAACCGGCCCGCGCACCTGCACTTCATGGTGAGCAAGCCCGGCCACAAGGTGCTGATCACGCAGGTCTTCGCCGACGACGACGAGAACCTCGAGAGCGACCCGGTGTTCGGCGTCACGCGCCGGCTGATCGGGCGCTTCGAGGCGCAGCGGGACGGCCAGGCCGCCACGCTCGCGCACGACTTCGTGCTCGAGCATGGCGAGATGAAGTTCCCCAGTCCGCCCATTCCCTGATTCCTTTTTTCCATCGCACCCCCTCCATCGCATGAGCTTCGATCCCACACCTCGACTCGACGGCAAGGTGGCCGTCATCACCGGCGGCCTCGGCGCCATCGGCTACGCGACGGCGCAGCGCCTCGCGGCGCTCGGCGCCACCTGCGTGCTGCTGCACCGCGGCGCCGACGACGCGGCCCAGCGCGCTGCAGCGCTGCCTGCCGCAGCCGGCCAGCGGCACGCCGCGCTGCGCGCCGATATCGTCGACACGCCCAGCCTGCAGAAGGCAGCAGCCGACGTGAAGGAGCGGCTCGGCCGCTGCGACATCCTGGTCAACAGCGCGGGCCACACCCAGCCCGTGCCCGCGGCCGACCTCGACGGCCTGACCGACGAGCTCATCGACGACCTGATGCGCGCGAACTTCCGCGGGGTCTTCGCCACCATCCGCGCCTTCGCGCCGCTGCTCAAGGCGAGCGGCGACGGGCTGGTGGTCAACATCTCGTCGATCGCGGGCTTCACCGGTGTCGGCAGCAACCTGGCCTATGTCGCGGCCAAGGCCGGGCTGGACGTGGTGGGCGACGCGCTGGCCAAGGCGCTGGCACCCGCGGTGCGCGTGGTCTCGGTCTCGCCCGGCGCGGTCGAATCCGGCTTCGTGGCGGGCCGCGGCGAGGACTTCAAGGCCAAGATGGCGGCGACCACGCCGCTGGGCCGCATCGGCAAGCCCGAGGACGTGGCGGCCACTGTCGAGGCGCTGGCGACCACGCTGCGCTTCGTGACCGGCACGCGCATCGTGGTGGATGGCGGGAGGCATCTATGAGCGCCGCATGGCCGCCCAAAGGCGCGAAGGCCCCCTCGGGGGGCAGCGTAGTACACGAAGTGACAAGCGTGGGGGCATGATGAACACGAAGACCCTGATCACGTGCGCGGTGACCGGCAATTTGGTGAAGCCGGAGCAGACGCCGCACCTCCCCATCACGCCCGCGCAGATCGCCGACCAATGCCTGGCCGCGGCCGAGGCCGGCGCCGGCCAGGTGCACATCCATGTGCGTGACCCGGAGAGCGGCAAGCCCTCGATGCAGGTCGAGCTCTACCGCGACGTGGTGGACCGCATCCGCAAGCAGAACCGCGAGCTGATCATCAACCTGACGACCGGCCCCGGCGGCCGCTTCATCCCGAGCGAGGACGACCCCAAGGTCTACGCGCCCGGCACCAGCCTGCTGCCGCCGGAAAAGCGCGTGGAGCACATCGCGCTGATCAAGCCCGACGTCTGCTCGCTCGACCTCAACACGATGAACTCCGGCCCCGACGTGGTCATCAACACGCCGAAGAACGTGCGCCGCATGGCGAAGGTGATCCGCGACGCGGGCGTGAAGCCCGAGCTCGAGATCTTCGACTCCGGCGACATCCACATGGCGCTGGACCTGATCGCCGACGGCACGCTCGAGGGCCCGGCGATGTGGACGCTGGTGCTGGGCGTCAAGTACGGCTTCATGGCCACGCCCCAGACCGTGCTGTACGCGCGCGACATGCTGCCGCGCGGCGCCTTCTGGAGCGCCTTCGGCATCGGCCGCATGGAGTTCCCGATCGTGGCGCAGGCCTGGCTGATGGGCGGCCATGTACGCGTGGGCATGGAGGACAACATCTACCTGGAAAAGGGCGTGCTGGCCGAGAGCAACGCGCAGCTGGTGGCGAAGGCACGCGACATCATCGAAAGCCTCGGCGGCGAGATCGCGAATCCGCGCGAGGCACGCGCGATGCTCGGCCTCGCGGAAGGAGGCGGCCGATGAGCGCAGTCCTGAACACGGCGACGGCCGCCCGCGCAGTACGGGTACACGAGAAGGCCGCGACGCTCGACGCCTTGAAGCTCGACATCGCGGAGCAGTCCGAGCCTGCCGCCAGGCCCGGCTTCGCGGTGGTGCGCGTCGGCGCGGCGGCGGTGAACCCCAGCGACGTCAAGGCCAGCCTGGGCCTGATGCCGCAGGCCGCGTGGCCGCGCACCCCTGGCCGCGACTTCGCGGGTGTGGTGGTCGCGGGCCCGACCGAGTGGGTGGGCCGCGAGGTCTACGGCTCGGGCGGTGACATCGGCATCACGCGCGACGGCTCGCATGCGCGCTTCCTCTCGCTGCCGGTGGCCGCGCTGCATGCGCGCCCGCGCAGCATCTCGATGGACGAGGCCGGCGCCGTGGGCGTGCCTTTCGTCACTGCCTACGAGGGCTTCCGCCGCAGCGGCATGCCGCAGCCGGGCCAGACGGTGCTGGTGCTGGGCGCCAACGGCAAGGTGGGCCAGGCCGCGGTGCAGCTGGCCGCGCAAGGGGGCGCGCGGGTGATCGCGGTGCAGCGGCGCGCCGGGCCTTTCGAAGGCTTCGCCTGCGGGCCGGTCGACGTGGTCGACGCCGGCGCGGGCGATGTGGCCGCGCGGGTGCGCGAGCTCACGAACGGGCGCGGCGCCGACATCGTCTACAACACCGTGGGCAGCGCCTACTTCGAGGCCGGCAACAAGGCGATGGCCAAAGGCGCCACGCAGATCTTCATCGCCACGCACGACCGCGCGGTGCCCTTCGACATCTTCGCCTTCTACCGGGGCATGCACACCTACGTGGGCATCGACTCGCTGGCGCTGGACTGCGTGGCAGCGACCGCGCAGCTCGATGCGATGCGCGAGGGCTTCGAGCGCGGCACCCTGAAGCCTTTCCCGGTCGCGCGCGCCTTCACGCTCGACGAAGCGGTCGACGCCTATCGCCTGGTGCTCTCCGGCAGCACCGACCGCGTCGTGCTGCGGCCCTGAAGGATCGGGCCCATGCACGTCACCCGATTCGACCAGGCGCCCCCCTACGAGGCGCCCAACCACATCGACATGCGCTGCCTTCGCCTGCAGGGCAAGGAAGCCGGGCCCAGCACGCAGGTGTGGATGGGCATGAGCCAGATCCTGCCCGGCGGCCACACCGGCCTCGACGGCTCGCCGGTCGAGAAGCTGTACCTGGTGCTGGAAGGCCAGCTGCATGTCGTGTCCGAGCTCGAGGGCCGGCGCGACGAGCAGGTGCTCGGCCCCTATGACTCCTGCCGCTTCGCGCCGGGCGAGAAGCGGCAGTTGGTCAACCGCAGCCCGCGGCCGGTATTGGTCGCGCTGGTGATGGCGAACGCGCCGCCCGCAGGCAGCTGAGCTCATCCCCTCCTCTTCACCCCATCCAAAAACCGGAGACAACCATGACGCCATTGATTCCCGCCCGCCGCCGGCTCCTCGCTGCCGCATTGGCCGCTCTCGCCTTCACCGGCGCGCACGCCCAGGGCGACTGGCCCAAGGGCCAGACGATCAAGCTGATCGTGCCCTTCACCGCCGGCAGCGGCACCGACATCGTGGCGCGGCTGGTGGCCGAGCGCCTCGGCCCCGCGCTCGGCACCAGCGTGATCATCGACAACAAGCCCGGCGCCGGCGGCACGCTGGGTGCGGCGCAGGTGGCGAAGGCGCCGGCCGACGGCTACACGCTGCTGGTCCATTCGGCGGGGCACCTGGTCAACCCCTCGATCTACCCCAACCTCAGCTACGACACGCTGAAGGACTTCGCGGGCATCACGCCGATGGCCAGCCTGCCCAACATGCTGGTGGTCGCGCCCAACCGCTTCGCGGACGTGAAGGACCTGGTCGCGCAGGTCAAGGCCAAGCCCGGCAGCTTCAACTACGGCTCGGCAGGCAACGGCTCGGCCACGCACATGAACGCCGAGGTGTTCCGGCTGGCCGCGGGCGTGCAGGCGCAGCACGTGCCCTTCCGCGGCACGCCCGAGGCGATGAACGAGGTGATGGGCGGAAGAATCGACTGGTTCTTCGCGCCCATGGTCTCGGCCCTGCCGCTGGTCAAGGACGGCAGGCTCAAGGCGCTGGCGGTGGGCACCGGCAAGCGCTCGGGCGTGATGCCGCAGCTGCCCACCACCGTCGAGGCGGGCGTGCCGGGCTCGGAGTACCTGTTCTGGGTCGGGCTGTTTGCGCCCGCGAAGACGCCCAAGCCGGCCGTCGAGCGGCTGCAGGCGGAAGTCGCGAAGATCATGACGGCACCGGACCTGAAGGAGCGGCTGGACAAGCTCGGCGCCGAGCCCTTCGTCATGCCCTCGGCCGAGTTCGACAAGTTCCTCGTCGAGGAAACAGCCAAGGCGCAGCAGGTGGTGAAGGCGGCCGGCATCAAGGTCGACTGATGGCCATGAAGCTGTTCGGTGACGCGTCGCGGCGCGCCTACCGCCACTGGTGCGATGCGGCATGCGCGCACGGCGAAGATGTTGGCCGTGCAGAAACGCCACGCCGGCAATTCCTGCTCGCCGCCCTGGGCACCACCGCCGGCGGCATTTCGAGCACCTGGCTGTCCGGCTGCGCCACCGCAGCGCCTGCCGCCCCGGCCGACACCGTGGTGCTGAACGCCCGGGTCGCCACCATGGACGCGAAGACGCCGCGCGCGCAGGCCTTCGCCATCGCGGGCGACCAGTTCGCCGCCGTCGGCAGCGACAGCGAGATCTCGCGCTGGATCGGGCCGCGCACGCGCGTCATCGATGCGCAGCGCCGCTGCATCACGCCGGGCCTCATCGACTCGCATGCGCACTTCATCCGGGGCGGGCTCACCTACACGCAGGAGCTGCGCTGGGATGGCGTGCCCTCGCTCGCAGATGCCCTGCGCATGCTGCGCGAGCAGGCGCAGCGCACGCAGGCGCCGCACTGGGTGCAGGTGGTGGGCGGGTTCTCGCCCTACCAGTTCCGCGAGAAGCGGCTGCCGACGCTGGACGAGATCAACGCCGCCACGGGCGAGGTGCCCTGCTTCGTCATGAACCTGTACGACCGCGCATTCCTCAACCGTGCGGCCCTGCGCGTGCTCGGCTGGAACCGCGAGACGCCCGACCCCTTCGGCAGCACGCTCGAGAAGGATGCGGCCGGCAACCCGACGGGGCTGGTGGTCAACACCACCAGCCTGGGCGGCCTGGTGGCGCTGTTCGCGCGCGTGCCCAAGCTGGCGGATGCGGACCAGGCGCTTTCGACCGAGCTCTACATGCGCGAAATGAACCGGCTCGGCCTCACCAGCGTGGTCGACGCCGGCGGCGGCGGGCAGAACTACCCGGAGCACTACGGTGGCATCCGCAAGCTCGCGAGCGAAGGCCGCATGACGCTGCGCATTTCGTACAACCTGTTCGCGCAGCGGCCGGGCCGGGAGATCGACGACTACAAGCTGTGGTCGCAGCAGGTCTCGCCAGGCCAGGGCGACGACTACCTGCGGATGGCGGGCGCGGGCGAATACATCCTGTGGGCCGCGACCGATCCGGCGAACTTCGGCAAGAAGGTCACGCCGGCGCCGGCCATCATGGAATCGAAGCTGACGGAGGTGGCGACCTTCCTGGCCGGCAAGGGCTGGCCGATCCGCATGCACGCGAGCTACGACGCAACGGCCACGCGCATCCTCGACGTGCTCGAGAAGGTGAACCGCGAGGTCCCGCTCAAGAACCTGCGCTGGGCGCTCGATCATTGCGAAGACCTGTCGCCGCGCTCGATGGAGCGCGTGGCCGCGATGGGCGGACGCATCGCCATCCAGAACCGGATGTCGCTCGACGGCGAGGTCTACGCCCAGACCTGGGGCCGAGAGGCCGCCGCCGATGCACCGCCGATCGGCCGCATGCGCGCCATGGGCCTGCCCGTGGCCTGCGGCACCGATGCAAGCCGGGCCACGAGCTACAACCCCTGGGTCTCGCTTCACTGGCTGGTCACGGGCAAGACACTGGGCGACACGCGGCTCAATGCCGAGCGCAACCTGGTGAGCCGCGAAGTGGCGCTGCGCATGTGGACCCTCGAAGGCGCGGCGCTGACCGGCGAGGACGCGCGCAAGGGCTCGATCGCGCCAGGCAAGCTGGCGGATTTCGCCGTGCTGTCGGACGACTTCTTTGCCGTCCGCGAGGACGAGATCAAGGACATCACCGCCGTACTCACGATGGTCGGCGGCAAGGTGGTGCACGCAAGCGGGCCCTTCGCGGCGCAGGCACCGGCCATCGTGAAGCCGATGCCGGACTGGCTTCCCGTCAACATCTATGGCGGCTACCAGCAACGCCGTGGCGGCGCCGTCGTATCGCACGGCAGCGGCTGCTGTGGCAGCGCCGGTGCGGCGCCGATCATCATCGGCGACCAGGGCGCATGGCGGTACCAGTGCGGGTGCGCAGCGATATGAGCGCGCAACACACTGCCCTGGCAGGCAGCACAGGGCCGAGCCCTCACTCGTAGATGGTGAGCGGCCCGCAGTTCTCGTCGGTGACGAAGAAGGCAAGGAGCTTCGCGGTGCGTGCCGGGTCCGGGTTCTCTGCGAACACGTGCAGCGTGCCGGGCGGCTCGAAGAAGCTCTGGCCGGCCTGGTAGTCCGCGGGCGGCGTGCCTTGCAGCTGGGAGCGGACGGTCCCTTCGACCACCACTGCGGTGACGGAGCCCGGATGCCGGTGCGCCGGCGAATAGGCCAGCGGCGGAAACTCCACCAGCACGGTGGTCTGCGACTTGCCGGGCACGTTGGGCAAGGGCTCGCAGGACAGCGGCTTCACGATGGTCGCAGGGCGCGCGGCAGCGCCATCCGCAGCCGGGGCCGAGGCGAACATCGGCCGCCCCAGGCTGCTGCACAGATCGTCGAACCACTGCGTGGCCGAATGCGGCGCAGCGGGCGCGAGCAGCATCCACCCCGCGGCCAGCCCGATGGCCGCAATCGCCGCGTTGCGGCGGTAGGGGAGGAACAGGGCACTCATCGCAGGATCTCCGCCGGCCAGCGCAGCGCCGCACGCCAGCCGAGCTCGCGGCGTGCCTTCTCGGTGCTCAGCTCGGGGCCCTCCTCGGCAATGTTGTAGATGCCGCGCGCGTCACGTTGAACCGCCAGCAGCGCCGCCCATGCGGCCGCTTCGACATGGACCGGAGTGGCGCCGCGCGGGGTCTGGGTCGATGTGCCCGGACCGTAGAACTGCCCGTAGCGCAGCACCGTCCCCGCAAGGCCGGAGGTTTCGAGCGCGAGCGCTTCCAGCGCAGCCACGCCGCGCACGGTGATGCCGCGCGGGTCTTCGGCCGTGACATCCAGCGGCTGCTCCTCGCGCCAGGGTTTCGGGCCGGGCGCGTAGGCCCAGGCGATGCTCTGCGCGATCAGGCGCCGGCAACCGGCTGCGAGCGTCGCGGCGACCAGGTTGCGCGTGCCTTCGCTTCGGATGCGCGCGTTGCGCACCACCGCCTCTGTCATTCGCGCCGGGTCCAGGTCGCGCGGCAGGTCCGTGAGCTGGTGGATCACCACATCCGGTGCGATGCGCTTCAGGGCAGAGGCCAGCGCCGCCGCGTCGAAGACATCGACCACCACCGGTGCCACTTCCTGCGCCTCGAGCGCGCCGGCCCGCTCGGCGCGCCGGGTGCTGCCGTACACCGCGTAGCCGGCGTCCACCAGCAGCGGCGCCAGCACCGAGCCGATGGCGCCCGTGGCACCGGCCAGGAATATCTTCTTCTGCGTCATGTGTCCTCGAAGTCCTCTCTTGCGATCTCGAGGCTTCAGCTTAGGGCTACGATGCACTGCCCGAAAGATCCAAGAATCGCGAGAACGACCAGGCCATGATGAGCAGCGAAGGCGCCTTTCGCGCCGATCTTCTGACGCTCGACCGCAGCCGGTCGGAGCCGCTGTACCGGCAGATCGCCCAGCGGCTGCGCGACGCCATCGAGCAAGGTCTGCTGCGGCCCGGCGCGCGGGTCGCCTCGGCGCGCAGCCTGGCGAGCGAGCTCGGCGTGGCGCGCGCCACGGTGGAGCTGGCTTATGGCCAGCTGGCAGGCGAGGGCTACCTGCTCGCGCGCGGTCAGGCCGGCACGGTGGTCTCGCCTCGACTGCCGCCGCGGGCGCCCGCCCGCGCCAGCCGCGGCAGCACGCCGAGCGCTCCGACGCTGGCGCCGGTCGGCCCGCCACCGCCCTTCCAGCTCGGCATCCCGGCGCTCGACGCCTTTCCGCGCAAGCTCTGGGCGCGCCTGGCAGCCCGCAGGATCCGCGCGACCACCATCGCCGACATGAACTACGGCGACCCGGCCGGCTACGTGCCGCTGCGCGAGGCCATCGCCGCGTACTTGCGGGTGTCGCGCGGTGTGGCCTGCACCCCGGCCCAGGTGTTCGTCACGGCCGGGCATCGGGCAAGCCTGTCGCTGGTCTCGCGCGCACTGCTGGCGCCGAACGACCGCGCCTGGGTGGAAGAGCCGGGCTTTGCGCCCACGCGCGAGGTGCTGCAGGGCGCCGGCCAGCGCGTGGTGTCGGTCCCGGTCGACGTGCACGGCCTGCGCGTCGCCGAAGGCCGGCGCCGCGCGGCCGACGCGAAGCTGGCGGTCGTCACGCCCTCGCACCAGTCGCCGCTCGGCTATTCGATGAGCATGGCGCGCCGCCTCGAGCTGCTCGCGTGGGCCCAGGATGCGAAGGCCTGGATCGTCGAGGACGACTACGACGGCGAGTACCGCTATGCCGGGCATCCCCTGCCGGCGCTGAAGAGCCTGGACGGGCAGGACCGGGTGCTGTACGCAGGCACCTTCTCGAAGGTCATTCATCCGGGCCTGGCGCTGGCCTACCTGGTCGTGCCCGAGCCGCTGGTCGCGCGCTTCGGGCGGGCGGCCCGCACGTGGTCCAACGGCTGTCCGCAGCTCAGCCAGGCGATCGTCTGCGACTTCCTCAGGGAGGGTCACTTCGCACGTCACATCAAGAAGATGCGGCTGCTCTACGCGCGCCGGCGCGCGATGTTGGCCGCGGAGCTGCAGCACGTCTTCGGCGAGGCGGTGCACATCGAGCTGCGCAGTGGCGGCATGCACCTGATCGCCGGCTTCAAAGGCCTGGGCAGCGACGCCGCCCTGAGCCGCCTTGCGCAGGAGGCGGGCCTCAATTGCCGGGCGCTGTCGGAGCGCTACGCGGGCAGGCCCGCCCACGAAGGATTGCTCATGGGCTTCTCAAACATCGCCTCGGAGACGGAGGCCCGGCGACTGGTGGCCAGGCTGCGCAGGGCGCTCTTTGTGGACTAGGCGGCGCTCAGCGCTTCGGAATCTGGAGCGCGCCGCCGCGCTTTGCCGCGTCCAGCACGATTTGCGTGGTAAAGCTCCTGACGTTGGCGTCGTGCAAGAGGCAGGCGTTGCAGAACGCATCGTAGGCAGCGAGATCCGGCACGATGACCACCAGCACGTAGTCGACGTTGCCCGCGACCCCATAGCACTGCTGGACCTCGCCGCGCTGGATCACCTTGTCGCGGAACGCCCGCGTCGCGTGCGCCGATTCGTCGACCAGGTCAACATGCACGATCGCGGTCAAGCCCAGACCGAGTTTTGCGCAGTCGAGCGACGCGGTCTCGGCGACCACGACGCCGGTCTCACGCAGCCGCTTCAGCCGCCGCTGCACGGCTGCGGCCGACAGGCCGACCCGGGCGCCGATCTGCTCACCCGGCACTCGCGTGTCGTGCTGGTAGAGGTCGAGGATCTGGCGATCGAGCGCGTCGAGGTTCATGGTGTCCGGTCGGCCGCAGCGGCGGCACTCAAGATGCGGCGTGGCCGCGAAAGCAAGGTTCGAATCGAGGCCGAAAGCACCGGCCGCCTGTGCACACTCCCTGCATGCCGATTATCGAGACCCCCCACCGGCTCTCGCTCGCCAACATCGAGCGCGCAGCCACGCTGATCGACCCGCTGTTCCGCGAGAGCCCCCAGTTCGAGTCCGAACCGCTGTCGCAAGCGCTCGGTGCGTCTCTCATCCTGAAGGTCGAGACGCTGAATCCGCTGCGCTCCTTCAAGGGCCGCGGCGCCGACTTCTTCATGCATGAGAACGCTGCCCGCCTGCGTGGCCGAACCCTGGTGAGCGCGACCGCGGGAAACTGGGGTCAAGCCATGGCCTACGTATGCCGCGCGCGGCAACGGCGGCTCGTCATCTACAGCGCGACGACCGCCAGCGCGCTCAAGGTCGAGCGCATGCGCTCGATGGGCGCCGAGGTCCGCCTGCACAGCGACGATTTCGACGCGGCCAAGGAAGAGGCCCGGCGTTTCTGTGCCGACACGGGCGCCGCGTTCGTCGAAGACGGCCAGGAAGCGAGCATCGCCGAGGGCGCGGGAACGATCGGGCGCGAATTGCTGCGCCAGCACCGCTTCGACACCGTGCTCCTGCCACTGGGCAACGGCGCACTGGCCACGGGCGCCGGCCGCTGGATCAAGGCCCATGCGCCGGGAATCCGCGTGGTCGGCATCTGTGCCGAGGGCGCCGACGCGATGGCGGCCTCGTGGCAGCAGGGCCGCGTGATAGAACGTGAGGCCGTGCGCACCATCGCGGATGGAATCGCGGTTCGTTGCCCGGTCCCCGCAGCAGTGGCTGACATGCAAGGCACCGTGGACGAGGTGCTGCTGGTGGGCGAGGAAGCCATCCAGCGCGCGATGCGCCTGGTCTTTTCCACTGCCGGGCTGGTGAGCGAGCCCGCCGGCGTCGTTGGCGTCGCTGCCGTGCTGGAGCACCCTTCCCTGCGGTCTCAGCGCCTGGCCACGGTCCTGTGCGGCAGCAATCTCACCAACGAGCAGGTGGCTCGCTGGCTCCATTGAGGACGAAACCATGATCGATCACGTTTCACTCGGCACGAACAGCTATGCCCAGGCGGTGGCTTTCTACCAGCGCGCGCTGGCACCGCTGGGGCTGACGCTATTGCGAGATACCGGTACCGAGGCATCCTTCGGCATTCCCTCGCATTGGTCGTTCTTTCTCTACCCCGTTCCCATGGAGGAAAGGGTCACTGCGCGTGGCACCCACGTCGCATTCGCTGCGGCCTCGCGCGCCGAGGTGTCGGCGGTCCATGAAGCGGCCATGGCTGCGTCGGCCATGGACGTGTTCACGCCGCGCGAGCGGCCCGACATCAGCCCCACCTATTTCGGCGCGATCTTCCTGGACCTCGACGGCCACCGGATCGAGGTATTGACCAACGCGGACTGACCGACACCACACGGTGCCCCGCACGCGTTGTGGGCTAAGCTGCGCCCTGCCCATGACCCACGCCCTCCTGCTCCTGCTGCACCTGCTCTCCGCCGCCTTCTGGGTGGGCGGCATGGCGGTGATGCATTTCGCCGTTCGTCCCTCTGCCGTCGCAGTCTTGGAGCCGCCGCTGCGGCTGCCGCTGATGGCGCAGACGCTGTCGCGCTTCTTCGCCGGCGTGTCCGTCGCCATCGTCGCGCTGCTGGCCAGCGGCCTGGGGATGGTCTGGCTGGCGGGCGGCTTCGCGCGCGTGCACTGGAGCGTGCACGCCATGCTGGCCCTCGGGCTGGTGATGATGGCGGTGTTCCTGCACATCCGCTTCGCGCCCTACCCGCGCCTGCTGCGCGCCGTGGCCGGCCGCGAATGGCCGGTGGCCGCAGCCCAGCTCAACATGATCCGCCGGCTGGTGGAGCTGAACCTTGTGCTGGGCGTGGTGGTGTTCGCGCTGGCGATCGTCGGCCAGGTCTTGTGATGGCGCCTCAAGGCTGCGTGACCAGCTCGTAGCTGGTGCTGCGCCCGCCGGACTCAGACTTCTTCAACACCCCGCGTGCCACGAGGTCGCCGATGTCGCGCAGGGCCGTGTCGGCGGAACACTTGGCGATGGCAGCCCACTTGCTGCTCGTGAGCTTGCCCTCGAAGCCCTCGAGCAGGCGATTGAGGAGCTTGATCTGACGCTCGTTGAGCGGCAGCTCCGCCCAGCGCTGCCAGGCGTGCGACTTGAACAGCACCGCGGACAGCGACGCTTGCGCCCTCTCGACGGCGCGCAGCAGGCAGCCGAGGAACCAGGTCAGCCAGGGCGTCACGTCCAGCGCGCCCTTCTGGGTGCGCTCCAGCATCTCGTAGTAGTCCTTGCGCTCGCGCTGGATCTGGGCCGAGAGGCTGTAGAAGCGCTGTCCCGCGCGATCGGCGCGAGCCAGGGCCATGTCACCGACGGCGCGTGCGATACGGCCGTTGCCATCGTCGAACGGATGCAAAGTGACGAACCAGAGGTGCGCAAGGCCTGCATGCACGAGACGATCGCCTTCGGTGGACCGCTCGAACCAATCGAGGAAGCGCGCCATTTCTGCCTCGAGCCGCGACGCGGGCGGTGCCTCGAAGTGCACCGTTCGCCGGCCTACGGGGCCGGAGACCACCTGCATCGGCCCCGATGCATCGTCGCGCCACGCGCCCGTGCGGATCGGCGCCAGCCCGCTGTAGCCGGTGGGGAACAGTGCCGCATGCCAGCCGAAGAGCCGCTCGCGCGTGAGCGGCTGCGCATGCGCACCGGTGGCGTCGAGCACCATGTCGACCACGCCGTCGACATGCCGGTCCGCAGGCGCGAGCGCGCCGATGTCCAGCCCCAGCCGGCGCGCGATGGAGGATCGCACCGTCTCGGGGTTGAGCCGCTCGCCCTCGATCTCGCTGGTCTTGAGGACGTCGTCCGTCAGCACCCGCAGCGTGGTGGCGTCGCGCTGGGACAGCCCCAGATCGGCCATCCGGCCCAGCAGGTAGCCTCGAGCGGCGTGGACCGCGGCCAGCGGCTCGGCGAGAACCGCGAGGTCGTAGCGCAGGCGCGGCCAGCCGGCGTTCTCCCAGATGTAAAGCCCTTCGCTTTCTCCGCTTTTCATGCGGAGATTGTGCGCCTAATCGCCGCACTCGGCCGTGATTCACCGCAAGATATGCGGCGAATACGACTCCATTCGCCGCAAAGCGGCTAGATCACCCCAGCACCGCGCAGCGCCGCACGCTGCAACTCGTCGAGCCCCAGCTCGGCGAGCACCTCGTCGGTGTGCTGCCCCAGCGCCGGCGGCGCCCGGCGCAGCACCGGCGGCGTCCCCTGCAGGCGCAGCGGGCTGGCCACGCCGGCGATCTGCGAGATGCCGTCGCCGGCGTCACGCGGCAGCGTCACTGCGAGGCCGCGCGCCTTGACCTGCGCGTCCTCGAAGGCCTGGGCAATGTTGTTGATCGGGCCGCAGGGCACAGCCTTGTCCTCCAGCAGCGCGATCCATTCGGCGGTGGTTCGGGTGCGGGTGACGGCTTCCATCATCGGGATCAGCACCTCGCGGTGCCGCACCCGCAGGGTGTTGGTGGCAAAGCGTGGATCGCTCGCCCACTCCGGATGGCCCGCAGCCTCGCAGAAGCGGGTGAACTGGCCGTTGTTGCCGATCGCCAGCAGCATGGCGCCGTCCTTCGTGTGGAAGTCCTGGTAGGGCGCGAGGCTCGGATGGCTGTTGCCCTGGCGCTGGGGCGCGACGCCGGTGTTGAGAAAGGCGCTGGCCTGGTTGGCGAGGATGGCCATGCCGACGTCGAGCAGCGCCATGTCGATGTGCTGGCCCTCGCCGGTGCGGTGACGCACTTCGATCGCCGCCAGGATGGCAGTCGCAGCGTAAACGCCGGTGAAGAGGTCGGTGAGCGCCACGCCCACGCGCAGCGGCCCGCCGCCGGGCTCGCCGTCGGGGCGGCCGGTGATGCTCATCATGCCGGTGGTGGCCTGGATCATCAGGTCGTAGCCGGCGCGCGAGGCATGCGGGCCGTCGTGGCCGAAACCGGTCACGCTGCAATAGACCAGGCGCGGGTTGACGGCGCGCAGGCTCTCGTAGTCCAGCCCGTATTGCCGCAGGCCGCCGGTCTTGAAGTTCTCGACCACGATGTCGGCCTGCGCCGCCATTTTCTTCAGCAGGTCTTGGCCTTCGGGGGTCGCCATGTCGATGGTGACCGAGCGCTTGTTGCGGTTGCACGAGGTGAAGTAGGTGGCCTGGTCGGTATCGCGGCCGTGCTCATCCTTAAGGAAAGGCGGCCCCCAGGTGCGCGTGTCGTCGCCGACGCCGGGCCGCTCGATCTTGACCACGTCCGCACCCAGGTCCGCGAGGATCTGGGTGCACCACGGGCCGGCGAGGACGCGAGAAAGATCGAGAACCTTGATGCCGTCGAGTGCTGCTGGGGTCATTTGATTTTGAGGATGCCCGTGCCCGGCTTCAGTTCGAGAACGCCGCGATGCCCGTCTGCGCACGCCCCAGGATCAGCGCGTGGATGTCGTGCGTGCCTTCATAGGTGTTGACCACTTCCAGGTTGACCAGGTGCCGCGCCACGCCGAACTCGTCGCTGATGCCGTTGCCGCCCATCATGTCGCGTGCCAGGCGGGCGATGTCCAGCGCCTTGCCGCAGGAGTTGCGCTTGAGCAGGGAGGTGACCTCGACGGACGCCGTGCCCTCGTCCTTCATGCGGCCCAGGCGCAGGCAGCCCTGCAGGCCCAGCGTGATCTCGGTCTGCATGTCGGCCAGCTTCTTCTGGACCAATTGGTTGGCGGCAAGCGGACGGCCGAACTGCTTGCGGTCCAGCGTGTACTGGCGGGCGCGGTGCCAGCAGTCCTCGGCTGCCCCCAGCGCGCCCCACGAGATGCCGTAGCGGGCGCTGTTGAGGCAGGTGAAGGGGCCCTTCAGGCCGCGCACCTCGGGGAAGGCGTTTTCTTCGGGGCAGAACACGTTGTCCATCACGATCTCGCCGGTGATGCTGGCGCGCAGGCCGACCTTGCCGTGGATGGCAGGGGCCGACAGGCCCTTCATGCCCTTCTCGAGCACGAAGCCGCGGATCGGGCCGACCGCGCCGCCCTCGCTTACTTCCTTGGCCCAGACCACGAACACGTCGGCGATCGGGCTGTTGCTGATCCACATCTTGGCGCCGGTGAGCGCATAGCCGCCAGGCACCTTCTTGGCGCGGGTGACCATGCTGCCGGGGTCGGAGCCGTGGTCGGGCTCGGTCAGGCCGAAGCAGCCGATCCATTCGCCGGTGGCGAGCTTGGGCAGGTACTTCTGCTTCTGTGCCTCGGTGCCGAATTCGTTGATGGGCACCATCACCAGCGAGCTCTGCACGCTGGCCATCGAACGGTAGCCGGAGTCGACGCGCTCGACTTCGCGCGCGATCAGGCCGTAGCAGACGTAGTTGAGTGCCGGGCCGCCGTACTGCTCTGGGATGGTCGGGCCGAGCAGGCCGAGCTCGCCCATCTCGCGGAAGATCTTGGGATCGGTCTCGCCGGTGCGAAAGCCTTCGAGCACGCGGGGCGCGAGCTGGCCCTGGCAGTAGGCATTCGCGGCGTCGCGCACCTGGCGCTCTTCGCTGGTGAGCTGCTGGTCGAGCAGGAACGGGTCGTCCCAATGGAATGCGGCGTGGGCCATGTGCGGTCTCCGGTGTAGGTGGCGGGGGGAAGCTGCCTGCCATGCTAAGCCGCAGGCCCTCCGAGCGCAAACGAAGATTCGGCACCCAGTTATGCGGTTTGCTCACTTCATCGCACAATGCTTTGCCCGGTGTTCATTGGGCCGAGGACTCGATCATCCATGTAAGCCCCGCATACCATGCGCCGAAGACTACCTTCCACCCAGGCCCTGATCTGCTTCGAGGCGGCCGCCCGCCACGAGAGCTACACCCGCGCCGCGCAGGAGCTCGCGCTGACGCAGAGCGCGGTCTCGCGCCAGATCAGGGCGCTGGAGGACTTCCTCGGCATGGCGCTGTTCCGCCGCACCCGCCACGGCGTTGCGCTGACCCCGGCCGGCGCCGACTACGCGCGCCAGATCGCGCGCCAGCTCGACAGCATGGAGCGCGACACGCTCGACGCGATGGCGCGCCAGGGCGTGGGCGGCTCGCTGCAGCTGGCGGCGGTGCCCACCTTCGCCACCCGCTGGCTGATCCCGCGCCTGCCGGACTTCGCCAGGCGCCAGCCCGACATCACGGTCCACATCGAGACCCGCACCCGCCCCTTTCTCTTCAACGACACGCCCTTCGACGCCGCCATCTACGCCGGCACGCCCGCCCAGGCCGCCAACTGGGCCGGCACGCGCTCGGTGCTGCTGCTGAACGAGGACGTGGTGCCGGTCTGCAGCCCTGCCCTGCTCGGCACGAAGGCGCAACTGTCGCCGGCCGCGGTCGCGCGCATGCCGCTGCTGCAGCAGAGCACCCGGCCCGATGGCTGGCACCGGTGGTTCGACGCCCAGAAGGTCGATGCGCCGCGCGCGCGCAGCGGGCCGCGCTACGAGCTGTTCTCCATGATCGCGGTGGCCGCCGCGCACGGCCTCGGCGTGGCGCTGATGCCGCGCATGCTGATCGAGCCGGAGCTGGCACGCGGCGAGCTGGCGGTGGCCTGCGACCGGCCGCTGCGCGCGGAGCGGGGCTACTTCCTGGTCACGCCGGCGAGCGCGGACGAGCGGCCCGCGCTCGCGGCCTTGCGCGAGTGGCTGGTCGCGCAAGCCTCCGGCGAAGCACCACCGGCCGAACGCCGCTGAAGGGCTGGCCCGCGAGGGGCCTTTCGGTTTAGCATTTTGTCCCCGGCATCGGAGCCCGCTCGCCCGCGGGGTGCAGCGCCGCTTCCGGCCGTCACGATGGAGACGCGCCATGCCTACCTACCAGTACCGTTGCCAGAAGTGCGGCGAGGTGTTCGAACACGCCGAGCACATCGCCGAACATGCGACCGTGCAGCTGCGCTGCCCCAAGTGCGGCAGCGAGTCGGTCGAACACAAGCCGACGCAGTTTTTCGCGAAGACCTCCAAGAAGAGCTGAACGCCCGGCACAAGAGGCCTGCTGCGCCGTTCGCGTTTTCGATGCTGGCATCCGGCGGCACAGTCTCTTATGCTTTCGGCTTGCCGCACGACGGCGCCAGCCAGGTTTGTCGTCCACCCATTCTTTTCGAGGAGCGAACATGTCACTGCGCATCAACGACGAGGCCCCCAACTTCAAGGCCAAGACAACGAAGGGGGAGATCGACTTTCACCAATGGATCGGCGACCAATGGGCGATCCTGTTTTCGCACCCCAAGGACTTCACGCCGGTATGCACCACCGAGCTGGGCTACATGGCGAAGATCGAGCCCGAGTTCACCAAGCGCAACGCCAAGCTGATCGGCCTGAGCATCGACCCGGTCGACGCCCATGACCGCTGGTCCGACGACATCGAGGAAACGCAGGGCGCACGCCCCAACTACCCGATGATCGGCGACACCGACCTGCAGGTGGCGAAGCTCTACAACATGCTGCCGGCCGAGGAGCCGGGCACCTCCGACGGCCGCACCGCGGCCACCAACGCCACGGTGCGCTCGGTCTTCATCATCGGCCCGGACAAGAAGATCAAGCTGATGCTGACCTACCCGATGACCACCGGCCGCAACTTCGACGAGATCCTGCGCGTGCTCGACTCCATCCAGCTGACCGCCAAGCACAAGGTTGCCACGCCGGCGAACTGGAAGCAGGGCGACGATGTGATCATCGCCGGCTCGGTCTCCGACGACGACGCCAAGAAGCTGTTCCCCGAAGGCTGGAACGCGCCCAAGCCCTACCTGCGCGTGGTCAAGCAGCCCGGCTGAGCCCGGCAGCAGCATGGTCTTCGAGCAGGTCGCGACCGGCGGCTGCCAGTCCTACCTGGTCGGCTGCGACCAGAGCTGCGCCGCAGCGCTGATCGATCCGGAGCTGAGCCAGATCGACCACTATCTCGGCCTGGCCGCGCGCCACGGCGTGCGCATCCGCTACCTGATCGATACCCACACGCACGCCGATCATTTCTCGGCCACGCGCGAGCTCGCGCGGCAGCTCCAGGTGCCGGTGGTGATGCACCGCGCCAGCCCGGCGCCCTTCGTCGAGCTGCGCCTGGCCGACGGCGAGATGCTGGTGCTGGGCAAGCTCAGGCTCTCGGTGCTGCACACGCCGGGCCACACGGCGGACTCGATGTGCCTGCAAGTGGAAGACCGGTTGTTCACCGGCGACACCCTGCTGATCGGCGCGACCGGCCGCACCGACCTGCCCAGCGGCGACCCCGAAGCGCTCTACGACAGCCTCTTCAACCGCGTGCTGCGGCTGGACCCGGCGCTCAAGGTCTGCCCGGCGCACGACTACAAGGGACGCACGCATTCGACCATCGGCGAGGAGCTGGCCAACAACCCGCGGCTGCAGAAGCGCGAGCGCGCCGAGTTCGTCGAGATGATGAGGAGCCTCAATCTCACGATGCCCACCCACGTCACCGAGGCGCTGCGGACCAACATGAGCGGCGGCAAGACGGTGGCGCGGCTGCTGGCCGAGGCCGCCGCGACGGTGCCCTTCATGTCGCTGGCCGAGCTCAAGGCGCGCGTGGAGGCCGGCGAGGACGACCTGATCGTGCTCGACGTGCGCGAGCGCGAGGCCTACGAGGCCGGCCATGTCCCGGGTGCACGGCTGCTGCCGCGGGGCCAGCTGGAGCTGCGCGTCAACCAGGACCTGCCCGATCCCACGCAGCGCATCCTCAGCTGCTGCGAGCTGGGATACATCTCCACACTGGCGGCAGCCACACTGCGCAACATGGGGTTCCAGCACGCGGTCGCGCTCGATGGCGGCATGAAGGCGTGGCGCGAGGCGGGCTATCCGCTCAAGGCCGGCAAGGAACCCTAGCGGGCCGAACGCCGAACCCGGCGGCGGCACACGGCTCACGGCACGGCACACGGCACACGGCTCACGGCTCACGGCTCACAACAACCGAGACACGACATGGCCCGACTTTCCCCCGGCGAGATCGCCCACTACCAGCGCGAAGGCTGGGTCATCCCCGAGTTCCGCCTGCCGCCGCGCCGCGTGGCGCAGATGCACGATGCGCTGGACGAGCTGATCCGCCGCAACCCCGGCGTGCGGCCCGAGAAGCTGGTCTCGGCCCACATCGAGGGCGACAACGGCGAAGGCGTGCGCGGCAGCCGGCAGTTCCTCGAGCTGGCGATGGACCCGGAGATCGTCGAGCTGGTCTCCGGCGTGATCGGCGAGGACGTGATCCTCTGGGGCTGCCACGTCTTCTGCAAGCCGGCCAGCGAAGGCTTCGAGACGCCCTGGCACCAGGACGGCCACTACTGGCCGATCCGGCCGCTGGCCAACTGCACGGTGTGGGTTGCACTGGAGCCGTCGACGCGCGCCAACGGCTGCCTGCGCGTCATACCTCGCTCGCACCAGGGCGGCGTGCTGCATCCGCACCTGCACGAGGATCGCCAGGATCTCACGCTCAACCAGCGCATGGCAGCGGGCAGCTTCGACGAGAGCGCGGCCGTGGATCTTGAACTGCAGCCGGGCCAGATGTCGCTGCACGACGTCTACATGATCCACGGCGCCCGCGCCAACACCTCGAACCAGCGGCGCACCGGCATCGCGCTGCGCTACATGCCGTCCACCTCGGTGTTCGAGCGCAGCCTTCGCCCGGCCGACGGCAAGACGGGGGTCGCGGTGAACTTCGCGCAGCGGCCGCTCTGGCTGCTGCGGGGCGTGGACCGCAGCGGGCGCAACGACTTCGAGGTGGGCCACCGCCGGCAAGTGGCCGGCTAGGGCCATCCGTCGTGCCGGGCCGCGGCTGAAAACTCGGAACTCGCGAACCGCGCCTCGGCCACGGCAAGGCCCGCGTGCTACGGTCGGGCGCCATGCGATTCGACCTCATCGACCTGCGCCTCTTCGTGAACGTGGCGGAAGCCGGCACGATCACCGGCGGCGCGGAACGCACGCACATGACGCTGGCATCGGCCAGCGAGCGGGTGCGCGCCATGGAGGCCGAGATCGGCGCCGCGCTGCTCCTGCGCGACCCGCGCGGCGTGCAGCCCACCGAAGCCGGCCACACGCTGCTGCATCACGCGCGCACGGTGCTGCTGCGGATGGAGCAGATGCGCCGCGAGCTCGGCGAGTACGGCGCGGGCCTCAAGGGCCATGTGCGCCTGATGTGCAACACCTCGGCCATCACCGAGCACCTGCACGAGGCGCTGAGCGGCTTCCTGGCGCAGCACCCGCGCATCTCCGTGGACCTGGAGGAGCGCGCGAGCCCGGACATCGTGGAGGCGCTGCGCCATGAGCTCGGCGATCTGGGCATCGTCTCGGACGCCGTGGACCTGGCGGGCCTGGAGGCCTTCACCTTCCGGCAGGACCACCTCGTGCTGGTGGTGCCCAAGGGCGATGCGCTGGCCGGGCGCCGGCGCACCGGCTTCAGCGAGGTGCTGGAGCGCGAGTTCGTCGGGCTGGGCGGCGCCAGCCCGCTACAGGAGCTGGTGTCGCACAACGCCCGCCGGCTGGGGCGGCGGCTGGCCTACCGCGTCCGGGTGCGCAACCTGGAAGCGGTGTGCCGCATGGTCGAGCAGGGCGTGGGCGTCGGCGTGGTGCCGCAGGCGGTGGCGCTGCGCTGCGCGAAGTCGATGGCGATCGCGCGCATCGCGCTGACCGACCCCTGGGCGCTGCGCAGCCTGGTGGTGTGCATGCGCCGCCGCGAGTCGCTGCCGGCCAATGCGCAGCTGCTGCTGCAGCACCTGCTCGGCAGCGCCTGAGCGAGCCCCGTGTTCAGGCGAGCGCAGCTAGGCCGCTTGTCTGGCCGCCGGCCTCGGCAAGGGCGCTCCCCGAGCCGGCGAGCACCGCCGCCGCGTGGATCTTGTCGTGCCCATGGAGCCAGGGGATGGTCTCGTCGTTGCGCAGCATGGCCAGCTCGCGTTCGTAGAAGCTCATCAGCTCGGTGCCCGTGCTGTGCGAGAGATACAGCCGCATGTCGTGCTCGGCGATGCCGAGGTAGCCGTCCAGCACCAGCTCGACGTGAAGGTGATGCAGGCCGCTGGCGCGCAGGTTCATGCCGGAGAGATAGAGTGCCTCGGCCGTCATGGCCGTGGATATGGCCAGGGTGGCGCGGGTGCGCAGCAGGGCTTCGGCCTGCGTGATCCGGGCGATGAAGCCGGCGAGGTTGTGGCCGCGATAGCGCGGATGCACCCAGCCGGCGCCGATGTAGCCGAAGAGCGCGTGGGCGTTGAGCTTCGGGCCCGTGTCCGGGAGCCAGCCTTCTTTCTGCTTGCAGCGGTAGAGCGCCCCTTGATCGTAGGCCTGGCCGACGCGGCGCACCGCATGGCCGTTCTGCATGGTCCGGAAGCCGCTCAGCGCCACCGGTGCGGTGCCGTCGTCGAAGCAGACCCAGAAGTTGTAGGGGTTCGCGTCCTTCGGATCGTCCAGTACGAAGGGCAACTGGACATAGCCTGTGCCGGTCGCAGCCTCGTAGGTCTTCAGGAGCACCGAGAGATCGTCCCCGAAAGTGACCGTCAGGCCGGATTCCTCCAGCTGCTGGACGAGTTGATCCTGGTATTCCTTGATCTCCGAGAGCTGCATGACGGGGGTCCTTGAAGTGATGGCAGTGAGCGGCTGCGGCTTCGTCCGGGCCCATCGACGGGGGACGGGCAGGCGATTCCGACGACGGATTGCGCATTACTCCACTTGCGCAGCCGTGACGCAAGTTGTATGCGACGCTCGCCCAAAAAGCAGTGGGGCAAAGAGTACAAAGTGTTACGTTAAGTAATCACATTCTTGCCGTTGCCGAAATCGTGGTAATGCTTTTGTGCTCTTTTGAGAAGCCGAATGTAGGCCACACTGCCGGGTGCCGCCGTCAGCCATGTCCACAGCACGTTGCGGGCGACGGCAAGCGACTCTCGGAAGTGCAAGGCAAAACCATGGATGGCCGCGGGCGCCATAGGCCGTATGGCGGAAGACGCCGTTCGATTGGCCCTCCATCATTCGCAATTGCCCGCAGAAATCGACGAAACCGATGAAACAAAGCGCCTGCAGGCAGCGCGCAGATCTACAGTGGGGCACTCAAGGGAATCATGACCAGAGCGAAACTGCGAATCACCGGGGCCCATTCGAGCTCCTATGTGCTGGGCGAGCCGATGTACCTCTATGACGGTTCGCTCCACATCGCGACCCTCGACCCGGTTCCGGTCAATCGCGAAGGCACCGAGGTCCACATCGAGCATTTCACGCCGACCGCCACCGTCACGCAGCAGAAGCTCGAGATCAGCAAGCTCGCGCTGGTCGAGATGGTTTACTTCATCGCCGAGAACTTCACCTCGGTACAGGCCATCAGCCTGTCGCTGAGCCGCCAGGTCGAGGGCTACGGCGACGGCATGCGGCTCGCCGGCGCCCGCTCGGCCTTCCTGCAGAGCCTGGGCGCGAGCCACATCATGATCGCGCCCCAGCCCAACGCCGAGCATATGGGCCACTTCGTCGTCAGTGGGTTGTGGGAGTACAACCCCGTGAACCTCGAGGCCCTGGTCTCCGTCCTGCAGCGCGAGCGCGACACCTACTATGGGGGGCGCCCCGCCATGGAGGAGCCAAGGCGCCCCGGGCTGGGCGCATGGGTGCGGCGCTTCATTCCCGGCGCTGCGCCGCGCACCGGCAGCGGCAGCGGCAGCGGTGAAAGCGATCGCTAAGATCCATCCGATGCTGAGCACCCTCGCACCCTTTCTCCTCCACTGGGCCATCATCGCCCTCTCGCTCTGGGTAGCCAGCCACATCTTCAACGGCATCCGTTTCGAAAGCACCTCGGCGCTGGTGGTCTCCGCGCTGCTGCTGGGCTTTGCCAACGCGATCGTCAAGCCGATCCTGGTCGTGCTCACGCTGCCGCTGACCTTGCTGACCTTCGGCCTGTTCCTGCTGGTGATCAACGCGCTGGTGCTGCTGCTGGTGGCAGCGCTGGTGAAAGGCTTCAAGGTCTCGGGCTTCTGGACCGCCCTGTTCGCCAGCCTCTTCGTCTCGCTGCTGAGCATCGTCTTCGGCGCGCTGTTCGGCGGCGGCGACCCTGCCATGACGATCCAGATGCCGGACGCCGGCAACTGGCTGTAGCGCGACCGAGGGCGCGCGCCCGACTCAGCGCCCGGGGCTGGCCGCCATGGCGCGCAGCCGGCCGCGCTCGCTGGCCAACGACCAGCCGAACACACCCAGGCCGGCCAGCGCCAGGAGCGCACCCACCCAGCCGGTCGAAGTCCAGCCCAGGCCGGCCGTGATGGCAACGCCGCCCAGCCAGGCCCCGAGCGCGTTTGCCATGTTGAACGCCGAATGGTTGAGCGCCGCGGCCAGGGTCTGCGCATCGCCCGCCACGTCCATCAGGCGGATCTGCAGCGCCGGGCCGATGGCGACGGTCGTGCCGATCAGGAACACGTTGATGGCCGCCGTAGCGACGTGATGGGCCGCGAAGGTGAAGGTCGTGAGCACCAGCGCCGCCCAGACCAGCAGGCCGCCGATGGTCGGCATCAGCGCCTTGTCGGCCAGCCGCGAGCCGACCAGGTTGCCGCCCACCATGCCGAGGCCGAAGAGCGCCAGCACCAGCGGCACGCCGCCCAGCGGCAGCCCGGCCACCTCGGTGAGCGTGGGCTTGATGTAGCTGAAGACCGCGAACATGCCGCCGAAGCCGATCGCGCCGATGCCCAGGGTGAGCCAGACCTGCTTGCGCTTGAGTGCGCCCAGTTCGCGCAGCGGGCTGGCGCCCGCGGGTGCGGCCAGGTCCGGCACGTCGCGGCGCAGCATCGCCATCGCAAGCACTGCGATCAATCCGACGAAGACGAAGGCCGCGCGCCAGCCGAAGTGCTGGCCCAGCCAGGCCGCGATCGGCACGCCGACCAGCGTGGCGCCGGTGAGCCCCAGCATCACCAGCCCGACGGCACGCGCGCGGCGGTCCGGTGGCGCCAGCGCCGCTGCCACCAGCGCCGCCACGCCGAAGTAGGTGCCGTGCGGCAGGCCGCTGGCGAAGCGCAGCAGGTTGAGGGACAGATAGCCGGGCGCCAGGGCACTGGCGAAATTGCCGGCCGCGAACACTGCCATCAGCGCGATCAGCAGCGCGCGGCGGCGCCAGCCGGCCGCCAGCACCGCGAGCACCGGCGCGCCGATCACCACGCCGAGCGCGTAGGCGCTGATCACATGGCCGGCCTGCGGGATGGTGGTGCCGATGTCGCGCGCGACCTCCGGCAGCAGGCCCATGATGACGAACTCGCCGGTGCCGATGGCGAAACCGCCGACGCCGAGCGCGAGCATCGCGCGCGCAAAGCCGGGGGCCGGAGCGGAGGGGGTGACTGAGGGTGAGAGTGCGGACATGAGCGGCGGCGTCGCAGGCCAGGGATAACCCTAGGCCCACGACCTTAGCACGCCCCGCCGTCTATTTGCTGCGCTGCGGCAACGATTCCCCACCCGGCGCCTGCGACCGTGCCCGCTCGGCGGCGAACTCCACGTACCAGTCCAGGCTGCCTGGGTTGGCCATGGCTTCGCGGTTCACCACCTTTTCGATGGGCTGGCCCAGCAGCAGCTTCTTGATCGGCAGTTCCTGCTTCTTGCCCGAGAGCGTGCGCGGGATCTCCGCGACCTGGAAGATCTCATTGGGAACGAAGCGAGGCGAGAGCCGGGTCTTGATCGCGTCGTTGATCTTCGCGCGCATCGCCGTGTCGAGCGCGACGCCCGGCCGCAGCACCACGAACAGCGGCATGTAGCTCTCGCGGCCCAGGTACTCCAGGTCCACCACCATCGAATCGAGCACTTCGGGCAGGCCTTCGACCGCGCTGTAGATCTCGCTGGTGCCCATGCGCAGGCCCTGGCGGTTGATGGTGGCGTCGCTGCGGCCGTAGATGATGCAGCCGCCGTCCTCGCCGATCTTGAGCCAGTCGCCGTGGCGCCACACGCCCGGGTAGGTGTCGAAGTAGCTCGACAGGTAGCGCGCGTTGCCCTCGTCGCCCCAGAAGTACAGCGGCATGGCCGGGATCGGCTTCGTGCACACCAGCTCGCCGACTTCGCCGATCACCGGCTGGCCCTGCTCGTTCCAGGCTTCGACCGCGGCACCCATGAAGCGGCACTGCATCTGGCCCGGCACTTCGGGCAGCTCGCGGTTGCCGCCGACGAAGGCGCCGCAGAAGTCGGTGCCGCCCGAAATGTTGTACCACCACACCCCGGGCGAGCCGGCCGCGAGCACCTGCGCCGTGCCCCAGCGCTGCACCTCCTCGGAAAGCGGCGATCCGGTGCTGCCGAGCGCGCGCACGCGCGAGAGATCGCCGCAGGCCTTGGCCTCGATGCCCGCCTTCATGCAGTTCGCGAAATAGGCCGCGCCGGCGCCGAGGAAGGTGACCTTGTGCCGGGCCGCGAAGCGCCACAGCACGCCCCAGTCGGGCTTCTCCTTGCTGCCGGAGGGATTGCCGTCGTAGATGCAGCAGGTCACCCCGAACGCCAGCCCCGACAGCTGCGAATTCCACATCACCCAGCCGGTCGAGCTGTACCAGTGATATCGCTCGCCGAAGTTGTTGGCGCTGTAGCTCGCGCCCAGGTCGTGGTGCAGGCCGCAGGCGTACATCGTGAGCAGGATGCCGCCCTGGCCGTGCACGATGGGCTTGGGCAGGCCGGTGGTGCCGCTCGAATAGACGATCCAGATCGGATGGTCGAAGGGCAGCCATTCGGGTTCGAAGGCCGCCGTCTCGGCGTCGTCGCGCGCGATGGCGCCGGTCCATTCGGCGTCGGCGGGGATCTGCTGCGCCGCGAAGGGCGTGCGCAGCAGCAGCAGCTTCTCGACGCTGGGCAGCGCGGCGCGCAGCTCCTGCACCACGGCGCTGCGGTCCAGCGCCTTGCCGCCGTAGTGCACGCCGTCCGCGGCGATCAGCAGCTTGGGCTCGATCTGGCGGAAACGATCGACCACCGCGGCCGTCCCCATGTCGGGCGCGCACACGCTCCACACCGCGCCGAGGCTCGAGCAGGCAAGGAAGGCGACCATCGTCTCGGGCACGTTCGGCAGGTAGGCCGCGACGCGGTCGCCGCGGCGCACGCCCAGCGCGCGCAGCGTGAGCGCGCACGATGCGATCTGCCGGCGCAGCTCGGGCCAGGACATCTCGCGCACCTCGCCCAGCTCGTTCTCGCTGACGATCGCCGGCATGCCGGCCGCGTGCGCGGCCTCGACATGGCGCAGCACCTCGTGCGTGTAGTTGACCTGCGTGCCCGGAAACCAGCGCGCGCCCGGCATTCGCGCCTCGGCGAGCGCAACCGTCGGCGGCACGGGCGAGCGGACGCCGGCCCAGTCCCAGACGCTGCGCCAGAAGGCTTCGAGGTCGGTGACCGACCAGCGCCACAGCGCATCGTAGGAATCGAAGACCAGTCCGCGCTGCTCGCGCAGCCAGTCCTGGTAGAGGCGGATCTGGGAAATGCAGGGGGAGGAGATGGGTTTCACGGGCGCAGCCTAACGCGCCGGAGCCGTTGGCTTCAATGCGGGAAAGCACAGGCCGGGCGCGATCATGCAAGCGGCAGCCTCCGGGGGCCCAGGGTTTCACGCCAGCGCGAAAACAGGCATGCTCGGCGCCTACATGCCCGATTCCCATCCCCCGCACTGGCGCGCCGAGCTCCTTTTTCGCATCCGCCACCTGCTGGTCCTGAAGATCGTCGGCGTCACGGCTTTCACCTGGCTCTTCTTCATCGGCTACTTCCAGCTGCTGCGCTATCCGGCCAATGCCATGACCGTGATGCCGCTGACCGCGCTCGACCGGCTGATCCCGTTCCAGCCCGAGATGCTCGTCGCGTATTTCTCGCTGTGGTTCTACGTGGGCCTCGCGCCCGGGCTGCAGCGCAGCTTCAACGAGCTGGTGGTCTATGGCCTCTGGGTCGGCGCGCTCTGCCTCGCCGGCCTGGGCGTCTTCCATTTCTGGCCGACCCAGGTCCCGCCGCTGATGGCCAGCAGCTCGGACTTCCCCGGCTTCGCACTGCTGCAGGGCGTGGACGCGCCCGGCAACGCCTGCCCCTCGATGCACGTGGCGGTCGCGATCTTCACCGCCATCCGGGTAGACGACGTGCTGCGCCGCACGCGCGCGCCCCTGGCCCTGCGGCTCGCGAACTGGCTCTGGTTCGCAGCGATTGCGTATTCGACGCTCGCGGTCAAGCAGCATGTGCTGCTCGACACGCTGGCCGGCGCGCTGCTGGGCATTGCCTTTGCATGGCCCTCGATGCGCTGGCGGCCTGTCCCGGGCCGGACGGCCGCCGTCGCCTTCGGGGGAGCGGATATCATCCCCCATCGATGACCCATGGCCCGCGTGAAGACGGACATCGCCCAATGAGTTCGCTGAAAGAATTACAGACCCTGATCCAGGAAAAATACGGCCTCGACCCGGCAGCGCTCGACCCCAACGCCTCCATGCGCGACAAGGGTTTCGATTCGCTGACCCTGGTCGAATTCGTGTTCGCGGTCGAGGACCATTTCAAGATCTCCATGCCCGACCAGGACGTGAACGTCGACACGCTGGCCGAGCTGGCCGCCATGGTTGACAAGACCCTGGCCGCGCAAGCAGCACAGGCCAAGTGAGCGCCGTGGAGGTCACGGTCACCGGATTGGGCGTCGTGAGCCCTCACGGCGACGACCCCGGCGCGATGTTCGATGCGCTGATGCGCGGCGAGTCCGCGCTGCGGCCCGTCCTTCCCGAGCTGCCCAAACCGATTGCCGCCGCGCTCGCACCCTTCGACGCGGGGCGCTGGTTCACCAAGCTGCAGCTCGCCGGCGTGGACCGCGTCAGCCAGATGGCCGTGGCCGCCGCCGACATGGCGGTGCGCGACGCCGGCACGCTCGGCGATACCGACCCCGAGCGCATCGGCGTCTACGTGGGCTGCGGCATGGGAGGCGCCACGGCGGTCGAGACCGCCTACCGGGGCCCCAGCACGCGCATGCCGCCGCTCACCGTTCCCTCCTTCATGCCCAATGCGCCGGCTGCGCACGTGGCGATGCGCCAGCAGGCGCAGGGGCCGGTGCTCACCTACTCGGTGGCTTGCGCATCATCCAGCGTCGCGCTGGCCGAGGCGGCCAAGGCGGTCGCGCGCGGCGAGGTCGACGTGGCCATTGCAGGCGGCAGCGAGGCGCTGATCGTGCCCGGCGTGGTGCTCGCCTGGCAAGCCATGCAGACGCTGGCCACCTTCGCGCCCGGCGAGGAGGCGCGCGCGATCCGCCCGTTCTCCAGCGACCGCAGCGGCTTCGCGCTCGGCGAAGGCGCCGCATTCGTGGTGCTCGAATCCGCCGAGCGGGCCCGCGCCCGCGGCGCCCGCAGCTATGCACGGCTGGCCGGCTGGGGCATCGGCTCCGACGCCACCCATCTCACCAAGCCCGACACGCCGGGGCAGGTTCGCGCGATCCGCGCCGCCCTGCGCTCGGCCGGGCTCGCGCCGCGCGACATCGGCTACTGCAATGCGCACGGCACCGCCACGCGCATCGGCGACGTGGTCGAGCGCAACGCCTTGGCGGAGGTCTGGGGCGAGCCCGCGCTCGACGATCTGCAGGTGAGCTCGACCAAGGCCCTGCACGGCCACCTGCTCGGCGCCGGCGGCGCGCTCGAAGCCGTGATCACCGTGCTGGCGCTGCACCGGCGCCAGCTGCCGCCGAGCGCGCACTGCGCGGCCATGGACCCGGAATGCCGGCTGAACCTGGTGCCACAGCCGGGCGTGGACGCGCCGAATCTCGAAGCGGCGATGAGCAACTCCTTCGCCTTTGGCGGCACGAATTCGGTGCTGCTCTTCAGTCGCGCCTGAGGGCGTTCAGTCCGCGAGCCGCAGCCCCCGGCGGTTCACGCTCTCGACGATCTCCCGCAGTGAATTGCGGCCCAGCCGCGAGAGCACGAAGAGCTTTTTCGCCGGCACGCGCGTGACATCGCGCACCGTGTGCAGTTGGTTGAGGCGCAACACGTTCGTGGTGCGAAGCGAGAGCTTCAGAACTTCGATGTCGGCATCCAGCAGCGACTCGGTCGCAGGCCGGACTGTGATGGCTTGACCAGCATCCATGGGGTGTCTCCGGGAAACGATGGCTGGAACTTGCACAGTTCATGCCATCGACCCAGAGCCTGGTGCACCACGCGTTCTCATTTGGAAGACACCTCGCAAGCCTGAATTTCGAGCAATCGAATTGCCTCGATTCCGGCCACCTGTCTTGCAGTCGTACAGGGTTTTCCAGAGGCTCGGGTGAGCTAATTTTTCGCCCGCCGGTTGCGAAAAACGGTTCTTGGAGGCAACGCCTTCAGCTCCTAGCATCCCTGTCGAAAAGCCTTCACCGCCGCAGCTTCCGCGACACGAAGGCACAGGTCGCGCTCTCATTTTTCTTGCCTTCAAAGGAATCTGCCATGGCCAATCTCCGGGACCCCGGTCGCCGCCGCCTTCTCAAGACCTCACTCATGGCCGCCGGCCTGTCCAGCGGTGGGCTGCTGTCCATCGACGCATTGGCGCAGGGCAAGGCGAAGGTCAACATGCAGCTCGGCTGGATCGTCGGCGTCAACCAGATCGGCGAAGTGGCGGCCAAGCGGCTGGGCTTCTACGAGCAGGAGGGCATCGACTTCGCGATCCAGCCCGGCGGGCCCAACATCGACGGCGTGGCCATCGTGGCGTCCGGCCGCTACGAGGTCGGGCAGGTGTCCTCCAGCCCCTCGGTGATGCTGGCCGTCTCGCAAGGGTTGCCGATCAAGTGCTTCGCAGTCGGTGCGCAGAAGCATCCCTTCACCTTTTTCTCGCTGGCCAAGAACCCGGTGCGCAAGCCGGCCGACCTGGTAGGCAAGAAGGTGGGCATCCCCTCCACGGCCGCCATCCTGCTGCGCGCGCTGCTGGCGAAGAACAGGATCCCCGAGAAGGACGTCAAGGTCATCACCGTGGGCTCCGACATGGCGCCGCTGCTGACCGGCCAGGTCGATGTCGTCACCGGTTGGCTCACCAGCACCACCGCCCTCAAGGTGCTGGGCCCCGAGCGCGTCGACCTCACGCTGTGGGACGCCGGCGTGCAGCTCTACGCCCTGCCCTACTACGCATCGACCAAGACGCTGGAATCGCAGCCCAGGGTGATCGAGGCCTTCCTGCGCGCCACCGCGAAGGGATGGCATCACGTGCGCGCCAACCGCGACCAGGCGGTGGAGCTGCTGGTCAAGGAGTACCCCAATCTCAAGGCGGAAGACGAGCGCGTGGCGGTCGACGTCATGCTCGACTACAGCTTCGGTGGCCTCGCGCAGACGCAGGGCTGGGGCGCGATGGACCCTGCCGTCTGGCAGCAGCAGATCGCGACCTATTCGGAGCTGGGCCAGTTCACCGCGCGCACGCCGAAGGTGGAGGAAGTGATCACGCTCGACGCGCTGAAAGCCACCTCGGCCCTGCGCCTGGGAAAGGCCTGACCCATGGCCGCCGTCATGAACGCCGCGCCGGCGATCTCCTGCCGCGACATCGGCATGCGCTTCTTCACCGAGCGCCGCGATGTCACCGCGATCAAGAGCCTGGACCTCGACGTGGCCCAAGGCGAGTTCCTGACCTTGCTCGGCCCCTCGGGCTGCGGCAAGTCCACCTTCCTGCGCGTGGTGGCCGACCTGCTGGAGCCCAGCCGCGGCCGCATCGAGGTGCTCTCCGCCAGCCCGCAGGCCGCACGCAAGAACCGCGACATCGGCTTCGTGTTCCAGGACGCGGCGCTGCTGCCCTGGCGCACCGCGCTGCAGAACGTGGAGCTGCCACTGCAGGTGGGCGGCGGTGCCAGCCGCAAGGGCCGCCGCTCGCCCAAGGAACTGCTGGAGCTGGTCGGCCTCAAGGACCGCGCCAACGCCTGGCCGCACGAGATGTCGGGCGGCCAGCGCCAGCGCGTGTCGATCGCGCGGGCGCTCGCCAGCGACCCGAAGATCCTGCTGATGGACGAGCCCTTCGGCGCGCTCGACGAGATCACCCGCGACCGGCTCAACGAGGAGATCCGCCGCGTGTGGAAGGAAACCGGCGTGACGATCCTCTTCGTCACCCACAGCATCCACGAGGCCGCCTACCTGGGCCAGCGCGTGCTGATGCTGGCGGCCAACCCGGGCCGCGTGCGCGAGATCGTCCCGGTCGAGCTGCCGGAAGACCGCACCCTCGATATCCGCGAGACCCCCGAGTTCGTGCGCCTCACCGCCCATCTGCGGCGGGTGCTGGAAACCTGCTGAGCGAGGCCCCTAGCCATGAACACGACTTCCATCGACGTGAGCAGCGCAACCGCCGCCAGCCTTGCCGCGGCCGACACCGAGTACCAGGCCTGGGCCGCGGCACGCCAGCGCCGCCTCTGGCGCCGCCGCATCCTGCCCGCGGCCGGCATCGCCGGCCTCATCGTGCTGTGGTGGGCGGTGATCGCCATCTTCGACGTCAAGCCCTTCATCGCGCCCACGCCCTGGGCCGTGCTGGAGACGCTCTACGCCAAGCGCGCGGTGCTGCTCGACAACCTGCTGCCCACCGCCATGGAGGCGGCCGGCGGCTTCCTGCTGGGCAACCTGGCGGCGATCGCCATCGCCACCGTCTTCGTGCACAACAAGACGCTGCAGGACATCTTCTTTCCCGTGGTGCTGATGTTCAACGCCGTGCCGCTGGTCGCCAAGGCCCCGGTGCTGGTGCTGATCATGGGCAACGGCATGGAGCCCAAGATCACCATCGCCGCGCTGGTGTGCTTCTTCCCCACGCTGGTGAACATGGTGCGGGGCCTCGAGTCGGTGAACCCGCAGGCCATGGAGCTGATGCGGGTGCTGTCGGCGAGCAAGACCGAGATCTTCTTCCGCCTGCGCCTGCTCAACGCCCTGCCCTACCTGTTCTCGGCGCTGCGTATCGCGGCCTCGATGTGCGTGATCGGTGCGGTGGTGGGCGAATGGGTCGGCGCCACGGTGGGCATCGGCGCCATGATCTTGCAAGCCACCTTCAACTTCGACTCGCCCCTGCTCTACGCCGCGATCGTCATGAGCGCGAGTCTCTCGGGCCTCTTCTTCCTGCTCGTCACCCTGGCCGAGCGCTGGATCATCCGGTGGCAACCAGAAGGCACGCATTGAAACCACCCCCGTATCGGCTCACTTCGTGTAGCCGAGTACCCCTCAAGGGGCCAACACCAGCGGCCTGGCAAAGCCAGTTCCGCGGTGTTCCCCGAACAGATTTCACTAGGAGATCCCTATGAGCCGTATTGGCGACTGGATGCAAGAACCTGCGCACGACATCCGCGTGGCAGCCGAATCGGATGTGGTGGTCGTCGGCGGCGGCCCTGCCGGCCAGGCCGCGGCCGTGGCCGCTGCGCGCAACGGGGCCAGCGTGACCCTGCTGGAGCGCTACAACCACCTGGGCGGCCTGGCCTCGGGCGGCATGGTGCTGGTGCTCGACGACATGTGGGACAGCCACCTGCGGGAGATCTCGGTGCGCGGCATCTGCCTCGAGATGATCGAGCGCATGGCCGAACGCGGCCTGGCCGAGTACCCCAGGCAGAAGGACTGGGGCACCTTGCCCGAGTCGGTGCGGCGCTGGAAGCGCTGGGGCACCTTCGACTTCCACAGCAAGCTCAAGCCGCACCCGATCTGCTTTGCCGCGGCCTTCGACCCCGACGCCTTCAAGCGCGCCTCGCTCGAGATGGTGCAGCAGGCCGGCATCCAGCTGCGCCTGCACTCCTGGTTCTCGCGCACGCTGGTGGCGGACGGCCAGGTCAAGGGCGTGGTGGTCGAATCCAAGAGCGGGCGCGAAGCCATCCTCGGCAAGGTGGTGATCGACGCCACCGGCGACCTCGACGTGGCGGCCTCGGCCGGTGCGCCGCACATCAGCGGCGCCTACATCGTGACCACGGTGTTCCGCCTGGGCGGCGTCGACACCGACGAAGCCGAGCGCTTCGAGCACGAGGAGCCCGAGGCCTTCGCGGCGATCGACCGCGAGGTCAAGCACATCCTGGGCGGTGCCTGGGATTCGTGGTGGCTCAAGACCCCGTTGCCCGGCGTGGTGTGGTGCAACTGCCCGCACATGTCGGGCCTGGACGGCCTCAAGGTGGCAGACCTGACGCGTGCCGAAGTGCAGGGCCGCGCCACCATCCACAAGGTGATCGAGTTCATCCGCGCCCGCCTCCCCGGCTTCAAGGATTGCTACCTGGTCGACCTGGCCCCGCAGACCGGCATCCGCCAGACGCGCCTCCTGGAAGGCGAGTACGTGATGACCAAGGAAGACGTGGCGCAGCGTGCCCGCTTCGAAGACAGCGTGGCGCGCGGCCGCGACTACTACTACCCCTACCGCACCCTCGTGCCGCGCAGCGTGGAGAACCTGCTGGTGGCCGGGCGCCACTACTCGTCGACCTCGGCCGCGCAAAAGATCTCGCGCGAGATCCCGCCCTGCATGGCAATGGGCGAGGCCGCCGGCACCGCCGCCGCGCTGTCGCTCGATGCCGGCGTCGCGGTGCGCAACGTGGACATCGCCACGCTGCAGCGCACCCTGCGCGCACAAGGCGCCGACCCCGGCGACCAGAAGGGCCCGAACGCCGACACGCCGGCCATCGCCCGTTCCTTCGCGGAGGCCGCATGACGAATCCGAACCTGCCGCTGGCCGGCATCCGCGTGATCGACTTCACGCAGGTCATGATGGGCCCGGTCTGCACGCAGATGCTGGCCGACCACGGCGCCGACGTGATCAAGGTCGAGCGCAAGGGCGCGGGCGACCTGAGCCGCTCCACCTTCGCGCCGGTCGCGGGCGAGGACAACCCGATCTTCTGCAGCCTCAACCGCAACAAGCGCAGCGTCGAGATCGACCTGCGCGACGCGGCCCAGATGGACCTGGTGAAGGCGCTCATCGCCGATGCCGACGTGGTCTGCAACAACTTCCGCGCCGGCGTGATGGAGCGCCTGGGCCTGGGCTACGAGGACTGCCGGCGCATCAACCCGCGCATCGTCTATGCCGTGGGCACCGGCTTCGGCGAGACCGGGCCCTACGCGCACAAGGGCGGGCAGGACGTGCTGGCGCAGGCGCTGACCGGCGTGATGGCGCGGCGCGCCGATGCCTCGGTACCGGTCTCGATCTACCCGACCGCGCTGGCCGACTACACCGCCGGCATGCACATGGTGCAGGGCATCCTGTTCGCGCTGCTGCAGCGCGAGCGCACCGGCGAAGGCCAGAAGATCGCCGTGTCGCTCTACAACTCCATGCTCGCCATGCAGATGCAGGAAGCCGCGATGGTCATGATGGAGGACTCCGAGGTCAACTGGGCCGCGATGCCGTTGTCGGGCGTGTTCGAGACGCAGACCGGCCCGCTGGTGCTGGTCGGCGCCTTCAAGGCCAACCCGCTGCGCGACATCTGCGCGGCGCTGGAGATCGAGGACCTGTCGCTGGACGCGCGCTTCGCCGACCTCGCCGCGCAGTTCGCGCACAAGGCCGAGCTGCACGCGATCTTCCGCGAGCGCTTCGCCAGCCACACGCGCGAACACTGGCTGGCGCGCCTGGAAGCGCAGGACCTGCTCTCGGCGCCGGTGCGCGACATGCGCGAGGCGCTGGTCGATGCACAGACGCTGCACAACGAGATGATCCTGGAGGGCCATTCGCCTTCGGGCCGCAAGCTGAGGTTCATTGCCAGCCCGATCCAGATGTCGGGCGCGCAGGCCGAGCTGCGCCGCGCGCCGCCACGGCTGGGCGAGCACACCGCCGAGCTGCTCGCCGAGGCGCGGGCCCTGATCGAGGAGGCCGACGCATGAGCGCCGCACGGCCGCCCGAAGGCGCTCGCACCGCAGCGCGAAGCGCGGAGGTTACCCAATGACCGTTCTCTTCAACGTCGCGAACCACGTCGCGACCGTCACCATCGACCGCCCCGAGGTGCTCAACGCGGTGGACATGCCCACCGAGGCCGAGCTGCTGCGCATCTGGGACGAGATCGAGCGCCGCGACGACGTGCGCGTAGTCGTGCTCACCGCCACCGGCGAGCGCGCCTTCTGCGCCGGCGCCGACCTCAAGAACACCTCGAACCTGAAGGGCGTCGAGTACTGGGCCGCCGCCCGCCCCGGCGGCTTCGGCGGCATCGCGCTGCGCGAGACGCTGGATGTGCCGGTGATCGCACGCGTCAACGGCCTCGCGCTCGGCGGCGGGCTCGAGATGGTGCTGGGCTGCGACCTCGTCGTGGCCTGCGAGGAAGCAAGCTTCGGCCTGCCCGAGCCGCTGGTCGGCCGCCTGCCGCTGGATGGCGGCATGGTGCTGCTGCAGCGCCAGATCGGCTTCCGCCATGCGATGGGGATGATGCTCACCGGCCAGCGCGTCAACGCCCGGCGGGCGCTCGAGATCGGGTTGATCAACGAGGTGGTGCCGCGCGCCGAGCTCGACACCGCCGTCGAGCGCTGGGTGCAGCAGCTGCTGGCCTGCGCGCCGCTCTCGCTCAAGGCCATCAAGCAGGTGGTGCGGCAAACCGGCACGCTGTCGCCGACGCAGGCCCACGGCCAGCGCCTGCCCGCGCTCATGGCGGCGCTGCAGTCGGAAGACGCCAACGAGGGCGTGCTCGCCTTCCAGCAGAAGCGCAAGCCGCAGTGGCTGGGCCGCTGACCTGGGCAGCACGGCACTGCACTTCAGCCATGGCCCACGTCATCACCACCGCCTGCATCGACTGCAAGGACGGCGCCTGCGTGCCGTGCTGCCCGGTCGATTGCATCTACGAAGGCGAGCGCACTCTGTACATTCAGCCCGATGAATGCATCGACTGTGGCGTTTGCGTGTCCGCCTGCCCCGTCCAGGCGATCTACGAGGAGCATCGGCTGCCGCCCGAGCTCACCCACTACATCGCCATCAACCGCGAGTTCTTCGATACCGAGGTCAGCGGCCTCGGCTCGCCCGGCGGCGCCGATGCGCGGCGCATCGCCTGCGACCATCCACGCATCGCGCAGGAAGTGCCGCCTACGGCGACAGCGGGATAAGACGAAGGCCCGCGCCTTCTTCGGGAGGGTGCAGCCATGCACGCCAGCGTCCTGAAATACTTCATCGAGGTGGCGAGCTGCGGCTCGGTGCGCAAGGCGTCCGAGCGGCTCTTCGTCGCGGCCAGTGCGGTCAACCGCCAGATCCACAAGCTGGAGGACGAGCTGGGCGTGGAGCTATTCGACCGGCTCCCCAACGGGCTGCGCCTCAACCCGGCCGGCGAGCGCCTGCTCAAGCATGCGCAGGAAACGCTGCACCAGTTCCAGGTGATGCGCACCGAGCTCGATGCGCTCAAGGGCGAGCGCACCGGCCATGTGAAGGTGGCGGCAATGGACTCCTTCTTCGAGGAGCTGCTGCCCGCCGCCGTCGAGGAGTTCCTGCAGATCTTTCCCGCGGTGACGTACACCATCACCTCGACCCAGCCGATGGAGGTGCCGCAGCTGGTGATGTCGGGCCAGGCCGACGTCGGCCTCAGCTTCGTGAGCCGGCTGCCGGGCGGCGTCAAGGCGGTGACCCTGGCCAACCTGCCGATCGGCATCGTGCTGCCGCCGGGCCATCCGCTCGCCAAGCACGAGCGCATCGCGCTGAAGGACTGCGCGGCCTATCCCTTTCTGCGCTCCAGCTCGCACCCGGTGATCAGCGCCACGCTGTCGCCCGAGTTCGCGGCCTTCTGGGACGAGATGGAACCGGCCGCCACCTGCAATTCCACGCCCCTGCTCAAGCGGCTGATCATGGGCGGCAAGGGCATCTCCTGCTTCTCGAAGATCGCCTTCATCGAGGAGCTCAAGCGCGGGGAGCTGCTGTGGCGGCCCTTTGCGCTGCCGACACTGAATCAGCTGCAGGTGGGCATCGTCGTGCCCAGCCAGCGGGCGCTGCCGCACGTGACGCAGAACTTCGTGGGGCGGATGGCGCGAAGGCTGACGCAACTGGAGCTGACCGCAGCGGCGCTCTGACCCGGGCTCTCGGCTGACAGGCAGGCCGTCCCGGCAGCACCAGAATGACTCGTCGGGCCCACGTGCGCACCCGCACGGCCCGCCCGAAGGAGACGATCATGAAGCTTCGGACACTCTCGCTGGTCCTTGCCTCTTTGACATTCGCAGCCCTCGCCGGCTGCGAGCCCAAGCCACAGCCGCCCAAGGCGCAGCAGGCGTCACTTGCCGAGGTGGTCGCGCACGTCCTGCACTGAGCTGCCCACGGCGGCGACGGCGAGCCGGAGCTCGGTTTCGCTCACGCCGAGGGCTTCGGTCCAGTAGTCGACGTCGGTGGGGTCGGTCACGTCGATCAGGCGCACGTTCGCCGCCTGGGCCACGGACGGGATGAACAGATGGGCGGGGGAGGTCGTGGCTTCTTGCATGGCGTTGGTGCTTAGGGTGGATCTTGGCTGAGAGCCTGCCCTGGCGTGCAGCCCGACCTCGTAGGAAAAGCCTGCATCGTCCTATGCGGGAAAGGCGCATGCGGCTGGCGCGCCGCCGATCAAGCCCAGGCGTCCAGCACCGCTGCCCGCACCGCGTCCACGGCCGGCGCCCGCCGGCCCTCGGGCTCCACCCAGCACAACCAGGTGTGCGAGCGCCAGCCCGGCCAGATCCGCAGCTCGCCATTGCGCTCGGCCTGCTCGGCCTGGTCCCGGCGCAGCAGGCCCGGGCCCAGCCCGCTGGCGACCATGCTGCGGATCGCGCTTTCGCTGTCGGCCGTGCGGCTCGGGCGGTACTCGCGGCCGACGCCGGCGAACAGGCTGTCGAGGTGCCTGCGCATCACGCAGGACGTGGGCGTGCCCACCCAGGACAGCTCGGTGAGCTCTTCCAGCTTGAGCGCGGGCCGCGTCTCGGCCAGCGGCACCGGCAGCGCCACCACCAGGTCGACGGCGCCCAGCCGATGCAGCGCCAGGCCGTCGATTGCCTCGGCGTCGCCGAGCGCGTAGGCGCAGTCCAGCTCGCCGCGCTGCACGGCCGACAGCGTCTGGTGCGACAGGCCCTGCTGCAGCTGCAGCGAGACCTGGGGATGGCGCTCCGCCAGCTTCACCAGCACCTCGCCCAGCCGCAGCGCCACCGGGTCTACCACCGTGCCGAAGCGCACCACGCCCTGCGCCGCGCCGCGGATCTGCTCGGCGGCCGAGCGCATGCGCATGGCCGATGCCAGGGTGCGCTCGGCTTCCTCGAGCAAGGTCTGCCCGGCCTCGGTCGGCGTCATGCCGCGCGGCGTGCGCTCGAAGAGCTTCACGCCGAGCTCGTCTTCCAGCGCCTTCAACTGCGCGCTGACCGCCGGCGCGCTGGTGAACACCCGCTCGGCCGCCCGCGTCAGGCTGCCTTCGCGGGCGATGGCCACGAAGGTCTTGAGTTGGTAGAGCTCCATGGCGGCGATTGTGAGCGTGTCGCGCGCATGCGGCCATTCGCAAATCCTGAGGCCCCTGTCCAAAGAAACGAATGGTTTTCCGCAGGCCGGCCCTCCATTCTTGGGGGCATCGATTCATCTTCCGGACCTGTACTCATGCGTATCCCTTCGTCTTCGCTCGGCATCGCCGCGCTGCTTGCTGCCACCGGTTCCTGGGGCGCCATGTTCCTCGTCAGCAAGGAGGTGCTCCAGCACGTCGACCCCTTCTGGTTCACCTTGATCCGCTACAGCCTTTCGGCCCTGCTCTTCGCCGCGCTGCTGGTCCCGCGCGGCGCCGCGCCGTGGCGCCAGCTGCGCAGCCATGCCGGGCCTCTCGCGCTGCGCGGCGTGGCCGGCTTCGGCGTGTTCAGCGTCATGGTGCTGACCGGCCTGGCCCACTCGGTGCCTTCGCATGGCGCCATCATCATGGCGACCACCCCGATCACGACGCAACTGCTGCGCTGGCTGCTCGACGGCGTGCGGCCCACCCGCATCACGCTGCTGAGCAGCGCGCTCGCACTGGCGGGCGTGGTCGTCGTCTCGGGGGTGCTGGTTTCGTCGAGCGGCGATGCGGCGTTGACCGCATGGGGCGACGCGATCGCCCTGGCGGGCACGCTGGGCTGGGTCTGGTACACCCGCGGCGCCACGCAGTTCGCAGGCCGGCTCGACGTCGTCGAATACAGCGCGCTGACCGTGCTGGCCGCGTGGCCCCTGCTGCTGGTGGGCGCGCTGGGTGCGACGGCCCTGGGCCTGGCGGAGCTTCCGCAGCCGCAGGGGCTGGAATCGACCTGGCATGCGCTGCTCTACGTGGGGCTGATCCCTTCCGCCATCGCCGTGCTGGCCTACAACTTCGGCGTGCGCACGCTCGGGCCGGTGACCGGCACCGCCTTCATCAACTTCGTGCCGGTGTCTGCGCTGCTGATGAGCATCGCGCTCGGCAAGCTGCCTTCGGGGAGCGAGCTGGTGGGGATGGCGATGGTGGTGGGGGCCTTGCTGATCCACACCGCGGGCAGCCGTTCGGCGGCGGCGGTGCTTCGCGACGCGAAGCCAGCCCAGCAAGGCAGGGCCTGTGGCGCGGTCTCGTGAGCGCCTGCGGCGGGCGCCAAGCGCTACCTGCGCGATCTGGGCCGCGAGCTCCTCGCAGCCGCCGCCCTGCTCTGCTGGTCAGTGACATTTGACCCATGGCACCCCCAGCAGCGTCGGCGCATACTTCCGGCAGAAAGATCACCCCAACCAGCAGATGAATATTTCCCCGGCGCGCCAGCCTTCCGACCCGCCTCCTGCTCCACCTGATTGGACCATCGAGATGGGATGCGAGCCTGCGGGAGAAGCCATGTATTTCTTCGCCGATGTGAAGCGATCCGGCAAGGTCATGTCCCGGGTCAGCGTCGGCGGCATCTCGGAAGAGGCAGCGGCCCGGAGGCACCTTGCGACAAAGGCGCGCGCCTGGATCGACGAGTACCTGACCCGAGAACAGCAAGCCGGTGCCTGATCGCCGATGGATCTTGCTTGCCCGCCGGCTTCAGCTTTGTGGAGCTTCGGAGCCTGCCGGCGCCGGCACGGCATCGACGTACGCCTTCCACGTCGAGCAACCTTGCCGCGGCCGTTGCGACGGCTGGCAGCTTGACCACGTCCAGCCGCTCACCGGTGGGACCGTTGATCGAATGACCTATTCCAGTCGGAAGGGCGCCACAAAGTACGTATCGAGCGGCACAGCTTCAGCAGGATAACCAAGCCGAGGCACCGGTTGGACCGGTTGGCAGTTGCCTTCAGGCGCACGCTGCGAGTAAATCGGGAAGCTTCCGATGGTCGTTGTTTTTGGCAAATAGGCGATGTAGCGGCCGTTCGTGTCCTTGAAGCCGGTCACCGGAATCGTGCCAGTCACACTCACCGTTATCGCCTGAAGAATAGGGTTGCCCGCGCAGTTGGGTGCGCCAAACCAAAGGCCGCCGCCGCCAGTGGCTTCGACAGGGCGAATGTCGCCGTGCGGGCCTTCAACTCTGAGTGAGACTAGCGCGTCGCCGTACCTGAAAACGACGAAGTCGCTGTTGCCCTTGCCGTAAAGATTCCCGACGACATGACCTGCAGCGTCGACAATTCTTAAAGGCTTGGGGTTGTAATCCGTCGCAAATGCTTCAATGGGCATCGATGCGCTCGCCACGATGCCGCAACCTGCAATAAGCGCTGCAATTTTCTGGTTCACATCTTCTCCTTAAAGGAGCGCTAGTATCAGAGGGGCAACAGCAGTGTGCAACCAAGAGTTCGCAGTCTACCAGCGTCGGCCTGCTATCGAGCAGTCCGGAGAGGAGCGCGGAGCGGGGGTGGAGTGAAGCTTTCCACCCTTCCGCTGTCGAAAATAATGCAACGGGGAAAAGCGACTCGCCCCAAGGCGGAGTGCCCATCCCGCGGGATCCCGAGCGGCTAGGCGAAGTAGAAACGGCCGGACAGCCCGACTGCGGTTCTCTGAAATGTCATGGGCGCTTTCCACAATCGCCGCATGGCCCGCCCTCTTCTCTCCATCGCCCTAACCGTAGATCAGCACGACGAGGGCGATTTCTATTGGGTGCTAATCGAGTCCTTTGACCGCTCGATGGAGTTCGAGCCGCTGATGGAATCGGGCAAAGGCTTCGCGACCTACATCGGTGCGCTTGAGGCCGGCTTCCTGGCACTCAAGGCCTTGTCCGACGACCTGATGACAGGCCCGCGCGACGAGGTCGACGAGGATGATTCCGGCGACGGTCTAGACGGCGAGTGAGACCGGATCAGGCGCAGCCGCCCATCACCCGGCTGAGGCGAGTGAGTTCCTGGGCCGGTCGCATCGCCTCGACGCGAGGGGAGCGCACATCGCGGCGCAGCAGGAGGAACTGCTTGGCATAGGCGTCCGTCAGGCGCGCCCATTGCCCGAAGGCACGTCCCCGCAATGCGGCAACGTGCCGGGTAAGCCAAAACTATTCGAGAGAGACTATTTTTTTGCGTCGTGTCGGCGCACTGCGACACCCCTGCGGAGCGGATTCTTAAACTTTGTCAATGGGATTGCGCAGCGGAGCTGGACACGCTACGTTCCGCAGCCCGACTGCGCCTTCCGAAGCGCTTCTCTGAAACACTCGGCCAGCCCGCCGATCCGCATCGGCAGCGCAGTCAGTCACCGCGATCGCCACACGATGTCTGCGTCACGCGGGTCCCAGCAAGCGGCCGAGGGTGTCGGCGAGCTGTTCAAGCTGGACCGGCTTGGTGAAGTGTTCATGGAAACCCACGTCGAGGCTTTTCGCTCGATCCGAGGGCTGCCCGTAGCCCGTCACTGCGATCAAAGGGGGAGGATCGGCCACCTCGCTGCGGACCTTCTGCGCCACTTCCCAGCCGCTCAGGCCGGGCAACCCGATGTCCAGCAGGACGAGGTCCGGCCGATGGTGCTTGATGGCCTCGATCGCCACATGACCGTCAAACGCCGAAGCGGGAAAGTAGCCCAGCGCCTCGACCATCAGTGCGAGCGTCTCTGCTGCGTCTTGATTGTCGTCAACCACCAGAACGCGCTTGCCCTTCTGCGGCCCTGCCTCCTGGGGAACCTGCATCGGAGCAGGGATGATCGGCAGGTTGAGGATGAATTCACTGCCTTCGCCAGGAACCCCCTTGCTGAACGCGCTCACCTCCCCGCCGTGCAGGCGCACGATGTTCTGCACGATCGTGAGTCCAAGACCCAGGCCACCCTGCGATCGGGCGATGTCCTGATCGCCTTGGGCAAACAGATCGAAAACGCGCGACAGGTACTTGGGCGCGATCCCCGGCCCGTTGTCCGCCACGCTGATTTCGGCTCCGCCAGGCCGGGCAGCCAGATACACCCTGATCCGGCCTCCCGTTGGCGTGAACTTGCCGGCGTTGTGAAGCAGGTTCGAAACGACCTGGACGAGGCGGCTGTGATCCCCGGTCATCCACAGTGACTCATCCCGAAGGTCCACCTCGAGCACGTGGTTCTTCGCGTCAAGAAACGGCCTGATCGCCTCGATGGCCTCCACCACCACCGAGGCAAGCCTGAGCGGCTTGAAATCGAGATGGATCTTGCCGTTCGCGATGCGGCCAACGTCGAGGAGGTCGTCCACCAGTCGTGTGATCTGCTTGACCTGGCGAGACGCCACCTGGGTCATCCGCTTGAGCTGAGGCTCGAGGGCCTGGCGCTCCATCATCTGCACAACGTTGGCGATGGGCGCCAAGGGGTTGCGCAGTTCGTGGCCCAACATGGCCAGAAAGGTCGAGATGCGCCGACCTTCATCCTCGAGTGCCGTGACCCGCCGCCGTTCCGTCAGGTCGCGCGTGACCTTGCCGAAGCCGCGGTGCTTGCCCGACTTGTCGAAGAGCGCGGTGATCACGACGCTGGCCCAGAAACGACTTCCATCCTTGCGCAGGCGCCAACCTTCGTCTTCGAAGCGCCCGGTTTCCAGGGCCGACTTCAGCTCCATGTCGGGGAATCCGGTAGCAACCACCTCCGGCGGATAGAACACGGAGAAGTGCTTGCCGATGATCTCCTCTGCTTCGTACCCCTTGGCAGCGCGCGCGCCCTTGTTCCAGCTCACCACATAGCCCGCAGGGTCGAGCATGAAGATTGCATAGTCCTTAACCCCCTCCACGATGAGCCGAAAACGCTCCTCGCTCGCGCGCAGCAGGTCCTCCTGCCGCTGTCGCTCGCTGAGGTCCCGGGTGATCTTGGAAAAGCCTTTGAGGGAACCGTCCGGATGGTTGAGCCGCGTCAGGACGATGCTGGCCCAGAAGCGCGTTCCGTCCTTGCGCAGGCGCCATCCCTCATCCTCGAAACTGCCTTGCTCTGCGGCGGACTTGAGTTCATGCGCCGGCCACCCCTGGTCAAGAAGTTCGGGGGGATAGAACACGGAAATGTGCTTTCCGATGATCTCCTCGGCCGCGTAGCCCTTGAGCACTTGCGCGCCGGCGTTCCACGTCAGGATGAACCCCGATGGATCGAGGAAGAAGATCGCGTAGTCGCGCACGGCGTCGACCATGGCATGGTAGTCGGCGTCGGAGATGGTGTCGTGTCGAAAAGGAGGGAAAGGCTCCCGTCTGTCTTCCATTGGAGTCGCCTGTCGAGCCGAGGGAGCGCGCAGCGTACAGGGCAGGCGACGCAACGTACGTGGGACGCGATCTACACATCGGCGTACGGTCGGGGCGGCGCACCGCCGTGCCCCGAGCAACGCGGCATTGATCAGAACCCGGTCTTGCTTTGGACATCGGCCGCATGGCCTATGTCGCGTCGGACAAGATGTCGCGTTCCTTCAATATGGCGCGCGCCCCCACGCCTAAGCTGAGCTCCTTCACCGGTCAACCGACCGCCCGAGGAATGAAGGAGAGAGCCATGCTGGACTTCGAGGGGACCATCGCCGTAGCTGCGGGCTGCCGCATCCGCCCCGCCGAGCGCCACGAGGCCACGCCGATCGCATCGATCCGCATGGCCGCCTATTCCCAGTACAGAAAGAGCGTGCCGCCGGCCGTCTTCGAGGCCTACCTCGACGATCTGCGCCACGTCGAGAAGCCGGGGGAAGGCACCCAGCTGCTGGTTGCCGAATGGCAGGGCCGGGTGGTCGGCAGCGTGGTGTTCTACCCCGATGCGGGCCTGGAGGGCCTCGGCCTGCCCAAGGGCTGGGCCGGGTTCCGCAAGCTCGCGGTGCACCCGGACGCCCGCGGCCGCGGGCTGGGGCGCCGGCTCGCGCAGTACTGCGTGAACCGCGCGCACGAGCTCGGCGCGCTGACGATGGGTATCCACAGCTCGTCGTTCATGACGGCGGCGTGCAAGCTGTACCACCGCATGGGCTTCATCCGCTGCCCCGAGCATGACCTGCGTGCCACGGCGATCCTGGGGTTGGCGCCGGTGGTGGACGATGTGACGGTGATCGCGTTTCGGATGAACCTGCGCGGGCGCTGAGCGCGGCCGGATGCTAGCGCCGCAGCAGGGCGCACAACTCCGGGTGCGCTGCAGGAACTTCGACACCATCGGGACGAGCAATCGCGTGGTGGTCGATGTCGCTTCGCAGGATTTCGTCGAGAACCGGCTTCTCGCCGCTGCTCAGTCGCGAGGCGACGACCCACACCACCGCGTCCTGAAGGCCCGGGGCATCAAGCGCCCGTTCAGGTAGACGCGAACCAGCGATTCGGCGGTGTTTTCGCGGGAAGTCATGGCAGTCCTGTCCAGGAAGGGGTACAGGACTGCAACGGTAGCGCCTCTGATCGGTTTGTACTGTGCGGTGGCGCACGGACGCCCGACCTGCGAGGCGAACGTGCGCTACCGCACAGACGCGCAATCTGCCCGCCCCTACCCTCATCGCAAAGGGCGCACCACCGGAATGCCGACCAGGTCGGTTCGAGTGGAGGCGCCTTCGTGCTCGCCGGTCATGTGCGAGCGCTCGACCTGCCCGTGGCCTAGCTGCGAAGCGCGGACCAGCGACATCCTTCGCCCCGCGCACCCGAGTTCGCGGAAAGGCGTTCATGGACTTCATTCTTCCCCGCGCCTTCTGGCGTGACACCCGCTCCACCCCGTGGGCCGACAGGGCACCGGTTCGAGAGGAGCTCTTCGGCATCGAGCGCCTGGAGCAGCATGCCCAAAGCCTCGCGGTTGCGCAGACCGTCACGCCGACGCCGCCCGCCGCGCGCCCCTTGCGGACCAGGCTGGACGACAACGCCCGCGTGCTGCTCGCTGCCTACCGGGCCAGCGCCGCCGAGCTGGAGGCGGGCCGGCGTGTCGCACCCGCCGCCGAATGGCTGCTCGACAACTATCACCTCGTCGAAAAGCAGATCCGCGAGATCCGCAGCGACCTGCCGGCCGACTACTACCGGCAACTGCCCAAGCTGGCGACGGGACCGCTCGCCGGCTACCCGCGGGTCTTCGGCCTGGCCTGGGCCTTCGTGGCGCACACCGACAGCCACATCGACGCGGCCGTGCTGCGCCGCTTCGTTGCCGCCTACCAGCGGGTCCAGCCACTGACGATCGGCGAGCTGTGGGCCGTCGCGATCACGCTGCGCATCGTCCTCATCGAGAACCTGCGCCGGCTGGCCGACCAGATCACCGTCGGGCGCACGGCGCGGGCGGATGCCGACCTGCTTGCAACCCGGCTCACGCTGCCGGGCTCGGCGCGTGCCGCCCTCGAGGAAGACATCGTCGCACGCTCGCCGCTGGCGCTGTCCGAGCTGTTCGCCGCCCAGCTGGCCAAGCGATTGAGGGACCACGACCCCGACACCATGCCCGCCCTTGGCTGGCTCGAGGAGCGGCTCGGCCAGCAGGGCGCCACCATCGACGACGCGGTCGCGCATGCCCAGCAGCGCCAAGGGGCCTCCAACGTCACGGTGCGCAACGTGATCACCAGCCTGCGCCTGATGTCGGACATCGACTGGGCCGACCTCTTCGAGAGCGTCAGCCTCGTCGACGCACGGCTGCGCGAGCACAGCGGCTTCGCCGCCATGGATTTCCAGACCCGCAATCTCTATCGCAGCGCCATCGAACAACTGGCACGCGGCTCGTCCTGCTCCGAGCTCGACATCGCAAGCCATGCGCTGGCGGCTGCGCGGGCCGCATCAGCCCACGAGACCGACGCGCACGAACGCGCAAGGGTCGAAGACCCCGGCTACCACCTGCTCGCGGAAGGCCGGCGCGCGCTGGAAAAAGCCATCGGCTTCCGCCCGCCGCTGCACCTGCGCATCGGCCGCTGGCACAGCAGCCTGGGCATCGGCGCCTATGCCGGCACCGTCTTCGCGAGCGCAGCCGCGCTGCTCGGCCTGGCGCTCTACCTCGTTCCCGGCGGCGGCGCCGCGGCCGTGCTGACGTTGTGGATGCTGGGCCTGCTGGTGCCCGCGACCGAGCTGGCGATGGCGCTGGTCAACCGTGCTGCAACCTGGCGCTTCGGCGCCATGCCCCTGCCGGGCCTGGAACTGGCCGGAGGCGTGCCCGCGCCGCTTCGCACCCTGGTCGCCGTGCCCACGCTGCTGACGAGCGAAGCAGACCTGCTGGAGCACATCGAGCGGCTGGAGGTCCACCACCTCGCCGGCGGCGGCGGCGACATGGTCTTCGCCCTGCTCACCGACGGCCTCGATGCCCACAGCGAAGAGCTACCCACCGATGCGCCGCTGCTCGCCATCGCTACCGAGGCCATCGCAGCGCTGAACCGGCGCCACGGCCCCGCGCCCGCAAGCCCGCGCTTCCTGCTGCTGCACCGGCGCCGCGTCTTCAATGCGGCCGAGAACACCTGGATGGGCTGGGAACGCAAGCGAGGCAAGCTCCACGAACTCAACCGGCTGCTGCGCGGCGCGGCCGACACCACCTTCGTCTCGCCAGACGGTGCCGCACCGGCCGTGCCCGAAGGCGTGCGCTACGTGCTCACGCTCGACGCCGACACCCGCCTGCCGCGCGGTGCCGCACTGAAGCTGGTCGGCAAGATGGCCCATCCGCTGAACCGCCCCCGCTTCGACAGTGCCTTGCAGCGGGTCGTCGGCGGCTACGCGATCCTCCAGCCGCGCATCACGCCGTCGTTGCCCGTGGGGCGCGAGGGCTCGCTGTACCAGCGGATCTCCTCCAGCCGCGGCGGGATGGACCCGTATGCGATGGCGATCTCCGACATCTACCAGGACCTGTTCAGCGAAGGCTCCTTCACGGGCAAGGGCATCTACGACGTGGATGCCTTCGAGGCCTCGCTGCGCGCGCGCGTGCCCGAGAACGCCATGCTGAGCCACGACCTGTTCGAGGGCGTGTTCGCCCGCGCGGGCCTGGCGAGCGATGTCGAGCTGGTCGAGGAGGCCCCCGCACGCTACGACGTCGCGGCCCGGCGCCAGCACCGCTGGACCCGCGGCGACTGGCAGTTGTTGCCGTGGATCGCCGGGCACCGCACCGGCCTGCAGGCCGCGCCCGCCCTCGGCCGCTGGAAGATGTTCGACAACCTGCGCCGCTCGCTCCTGGCGCCGTCGGCGCTCATCGCGCTGTGCGCCGCCTGGCTGCTGCCCCCGCACGTGGCGCCCATGGCCGTGCTGCTGGTGCTCGCGGCGCTCGCGATCCCCGCACTGCTGCCGGTCGTCTTCGCCCTCCGGCCGCCGCGCGGCGGCGTGCACGTGCGCAGCTACTTCATTGCGCTGGCGGGCGATCTGAAGATGGCCGCGCTCCAGGCCGGCGCCACGCTGGCCTTCCTGCCGGACCAGGCGTGGCGCGCGCTCGACGCGATCGGCCGCACGCTCGTGCGCCTGTTCGTCTCGCGCCAGCATCTGCTCGAATGGACGACGGCCGCGCAATCGGCCAGGCGCCCCCGGCTCGACCTGCTGGGCTTCTACCGCCTGATGGGCGGCGGCACGGCGCTCGGGCTGGCGCTCGGGGGCGCCGCGCTGCTGCTCGCGCCTTCGCTGCCGGCTGCGCTCGCGTGGGTGTTGCCGTTCATGCTGCTGTGGGGCGCGGCGCCGGCAGTGGCGCTGTGGGCCAGCAGGCCGCCGCAGATCGCGCGCTGGCGCGTCCTGCAGCCCGCCGAGGCCCGTGCATTGCACCTCATCGCGCGGCGCACCTGGCGCTACTTCGAGACCTTCGTCACCCCGGCGGACCACATGCTGCCGCCCGACAACTTCCAGGAAGTTCCGCGCCCGGTGCTCGCGCGGCGGACCTCGCCCACCAACATCGGGCTCTACCTGCTGGCCGCCGCCACGGCCCGCGATTTCGGCTGGGCCGGCACCGAGGACACCATCGAGCGCCTCGAAGCGACCTTTGCCACCTTGCACAAGCTGCCGCGCTTCAAGGGCCACTTCTTCAACTGGTACGGCACCGAGGACCTGCGCGCGCTCGATCCCCCCTATGTCTCTTCAGTGGACAGCGGCAACCTGGCGGGCCACCTGATCGCGCTCGCCAATGCCTGCGAGGAGTGGCAGGACGGCGCGCCCTTGATGGACGCCAAGGCCGGCATGGAGGATGCCCTTCAACTCGCCCGCGAAGCCGTCGACAGCCTGCCTGCCGCGCAAGGCAGCCGGGGCCGGCGCATCGTCGAGCTGCTCGACGACATGACGACGCAGCTCCAGGGCCCGCAGGCCATCGACGCCCTCGCGCCGGCGATCGGCCGCCTCGCCGACAAGGCCGCCGCCACCGCCCGCCTGCTCGGGGAAGCCGGCAACCACGAGGCGGACGAGCTGGTGTTCTGGATCGAGGCGCTGGGCCGCTGCGCCGCCGCGCATGCGCGCGACCGCCTCCACCGCGATGCGCCGAAGGCGCTGGCCGTGCGCCTCCAGGCGCTCGCCGACACCGCGCGCGAGATGGCGCTCGCCATGGATTTCGCCTTCCTCGTCGACCCCGAGCGCAAGCTGCTGTCGATCGGCTACGCCGTCGTCGAGCAGCGCCTGGACCTCAACTGCTACGACCTGCTCGGCTCCGAGGCCCGGCTGGCGAGCCTGTTCGCCATCGCCAAGGGCGACGCGCCCACGCGCCACTGGTTCCGCCTCGGCCGTGCCGCCACTCCCATCGGCAGCGGATCGGCCTTGATCTCCTGGTCGGGCTCTATGTTCGAGTACCTGATGCCATCGCTGGTGATGCGCGCACCCGTCGGCAGCCTCCTCGAACAGACCAACCGCCTCGTGGTGCAGCGGCAGATCGCCTACGGCGACGCGCTGGGCATCCCATGGGGCGTTTCGGAGTCGGCGTACAACGCGCGCGACCTGGAGTTCACCTACCAGTACTCCAACTTCGGCGTTCCCGGCCTCGGGCTCAAGCGCGGGCTGGCCGACAACCGCGTGATTGCGCCCTATGCCACCGGCCTCGCGGCCATGGTCGATCCGCAGGCCGCATGCCGCAACTACGCGCGCCTGGCCGCCATGGGTGCGCTCGGGCACCACGGCTTCTACGAAGCGCTGGACTTCACGCCAGCGCGCGTACCGCAGGGCAAGACGGCGGCCATCGTGCACAGCTACATGGCCCACCACCAGGGCATGACCATCGTCGCCATCGCCAACATCCTGCAGGGCGGCATCATGCGTGCGCGCTTCCATCGCGAGCCGATGATCCAGTCCTGCGAGCTGCTGCTGCAGGAGCGCCTGCCGCGCAACGTCGCCGTCGAGCATCCCCGCGCCGAGGAAGTGCATGCATCGCGCGACGAGAGCGCCGCGCAGACTCCGGCAGTGCGGCGCCTGTCGGCCGCCGCGCTCGGCCTGCCACCCGTCACGCACCTGCTGTCGAACGGGCGCTACACCGTGATGCTGACCGCGGCGGGCGGCGGCTTCAGCCGCTGGCGCGGCCTGGCGGTGACGCGCTGGCGAGAGGACGTCACGCGCGACCCCTGGGGCGCCTTCGTCTACCTGCGCGACGTGCGCAGCGGCCAGGCCTGGTCTGCCAGCGCGCAGCCGCTGTCGACCGACACGCGGCAGTGCGAGGTGGTGTTCAGCGAAGACCACGCCACCTTCACCCACCGCGAGGGCAGCCTGAGCACGACGCTCGAGGTGCTCGTCTCCGGCGAGCACGACGGGGAGGTGCGCCGTGTGTCGCTCGCCAATGCGGGGCGGCGTGCACGCGAGGTCGATGTCACGTCTTATGCCGAGGTGGTGCTCGCGGCCCAGGCCGCCGACGACGCCCATCCCGCCTTCTCGAAGCTCTTCGTCATCACCGAGCACCTGCCGGAGTTCGGCGCCCTGATCGCGAGCCGGCGCACGCGCACGCCCGAAGAGCCGCAGGCGTGGGCCGCGCATTTCGCGGTGGTCGAAGGCGACATCACCGCCGAGCCGCAGTACGAATCGGACCGCGCCCGCTTCCTGGGCCGCGGCCGGCACGCCGGCTCGGCCGCCGCCGTGCTCGACGACCAGTTGCTGTCGAACACGGTGGGCACAGTGCTGGACCCGGTGTTCTCGCTGCGCCAGCGGGTGCTCGTGCCGCCGGGCGGGCTTGCGCGCATCGCCTTCTGGACCGTGGTCGCGCCCTCGCGCCCCGCGCTGCTGGACCTGATCGACCAGCACCATGACCGCAACGCCTTCGGCCGCGCGGCAACGCTCGCGTGGACGCAGGCCCAGGTGCAGCTGCGCCATCTTGGCGTCGATGCGCAGGAGGCCGCCGACTTCCAGCGCCTGGCCGCGCCGCTGCTGTACGCCGATCGGCGCCTGCGCGCATCGCCCGAAGCCATCGTGCGCGGCGCAGGACCGCAGTCCGGCCTGTGGCCGCACGCGGTGTCGGGTGACCTGCCCATCGTCCTCCTGCGCATCGACGACACCGACGACATCGACCAGGTCCGCCAACTGCTGCGTGCGCACGAATACTGGCGCATGAAGCAGCTCGGGGTCGACCTCGTCATCCTCAACGAGCATGGGTCGTCGTACATGCAGGACCTGCAGGTGGCGATCGAGACCGCCGTGCGCAGCAGCCAGTCGCGCCCCCGGCTCGGCGCGGAGCTTGCGCAGGGCGCGGTCCATGCGCTGCGCGCGGACCTGCTCGGCGCGCAGTCCAGCGCGCTGCTGCGATCCGTCGCGCGCATCGAGCTCGTCGCCCGCCACGGGTCCATCGCCGACCGGCTCGCTCGCCTGGCGCCGCCGCGCGCCGCCCCGCCCGACGAACGCGCGCCGCCGCGGGCCCCCGCCCGGTACTTGCCGGTGCCGCCCTCCCCGCAGGACCTGGAGTTCTTCAATGGCCTGGGCGGCTTCGCACAGGACGGCCGCGAATACGTGGTGCGCCTGCATGCCGGGCAGACCACGCCCGCGCCGTGGATCAACGTCATCGCCAACCCCGGCTTCGGCTTCCAGGTGCCGGCCGAAGGCGGCGGCGCGACCTGGTGCGGCAACAGCCGCGAGAACCAGCTCACGCCCTGGTCCAATGACCCCGTCACCGATGCGCCCGGCGAGGCCTTCTATGTGCGGGACGAGGCCAGCGGCGAGTTGTGGACACCGACCGCGCAGCCGATGCGCGGCCCCGGCCGCTACGAAGCCCGGCACGGCCACGGCTACAGCCGCTTCACACACGCCGCCCACGGCATCGCGCTCGAGCTGCTGCAGTACGTGCCGCTGGCCGACCCGGTCAAGATCTCGCGCCTGACCCTGCGCAACCATTCGGGCGTTGCGCGCCGCCTCACGGTGACGGCCTATGCGGAGTGGGTGCTCGGCACCTCGCGCGGCGCATCGGCGCCCTTCATCCTGACGGAGATCGACGCCGCCACCGGCGCAATGCTGGCCACCAAGCCCTGGGCCACCGCGTTCCAGGGCCGCGTCGCCTTTGCCGACCTCGGCGGCCGGCAGACCGCATGGACGGCCGACCGCACCGAGTTCCTGGGGCGCCACGGCAACCCCGGCGCCCCCGCGGCGCTGACCGGCGCCCTGTCCCTGTCGGGCGCTACCGGAGCGGGACTCGACCCCTGCAGCGCCATGCAATGCGTCGTGGAGCTGGCTCCCGGCGAATCGATGGAGATCGTCGCCTTCCTCGGGCAGGCCGCCTCCACCGAAGAGGCGCAGGCCTTGATCGCCCGCTACCGCGCATCGGACCTCGATGCCGTGCTGGCCGAGGTCGAGGCGTACTGGGAGCAGACGCTTGGCGCGGTACAGGTGCGGACGCCCGACCGCGCGATGGACATCATGCTCAACGGCTGGCTGCTCTACCAGACCATCGCCTGCCGCCTGTGGGCCCGCGCGGCCTTCTACCAGGCCAGTGGCGCCTACGGCTTCAGGGACCAGTTGCAGGACGGGATGGCGCTGAGCTTTACCCACCCGGCGCAGGCCCGCGCGCATCTGCTGCGTGCGGCCGGCCGTCAGTTCGCAGAGGGCGACGTGCAGCATTGGTGGCTGCCGCATTCGGGCCAGGGCGTGCGCACCCGCATCTCGGACGACCGGGTGTGGCTGGCCTATGCCGCCGCCACCTACATCACGGCCTCCGGCGACGCGGCGGTGCTCGACGAGAGAGTGCCCTTCCTCGAAGGGCCCGCGCTGCGTGCGGGAGAGCACGACGCATTCTTCCGGCCCGAGCCCTCGGGCCAGTCGGCCACGCTGTTCGAGCATTGCGCGCTCGGCCTGGACCAGTGCCTGGCCCTCACCGGCCGCCTGGGCATGCCGCTCATGGGCACCGGCGACTGGAACGACGGCATGAACCGCGTCGGCGCCGGCGGCCAGGGCGAGAGCGTGTGGCTGGGCTGGCTGCTGGTGCGCACCATCGCGCTCTTCGCGCCGATCGCGCAGGGACACGACGACGAGCGCGCCGCCCGCTGGCGCGCCCACGCGGAATCGGTACGCGCCGCCATCGAGCGCGAAGCGTGGGACGGCGCCTGGTACCGCCGCGCCACCTTCGACGACGGCACCTGGCTCGGCTCGCAAGGCAGAGAGGAATGCCGCATCGACGCCATCGCGCAATCGTGGGCCGTGCTCTCCGGTGCCGCGGACCCCGCGCGTGCGGCCACCGCCATGGACTCGCTGGCGCAGCACCTGATCCGGCAAGACGATGGCCTGGCGCTGCTGCTTGCGCCGCCCTTCGACAAGACGAGCCCGGACCCCGGCTACATCAGGAGCTACCCGCCCGGCCTGCGCGAGAACGGTGGCCAGTACAGCCATGCCGCGATGTGGGCCATCCTCGCCTTTGCGCAGCTGGGCGACGGCGACCGGGCCGCATCGCTGTTCAGCCTTTTGAACCCGATCAACCATGCGCGCAATCCCGAGGAGGTCGACCGCTACCGGGTCGAGCCGTACGCCGTCGCGGCCGACGTCTACGGCACCGCACCCCACACGGGACGCGGCGGATGGACCTGGTACACGGGCTCGGCGGGGTGGATGTACCGCGCCGGCATCGAGGGCATCCTGGGCATCCGGCGCGAAGGCGCGTGCCTGGTGATCGAGCCTTGCATCCCGGCCGATTGGCCCGGCTTCGAGGCCACCGTGACCATCGAGTCGACCGCGTACGCCATTCAAGTGCTCCATCCGTCGCGGCGCGGCCGCGGCATCTCCCGGATGCTGCTGGACGACGAGTCGGTCCCGCTTGGCGAGCACGGCGTGCGGGTACCGCTGGACGGCCGGCCGCACCGGTTGCTGCTGGAGATCTGACCGCGATGGCGCCGGGTCAGCGCAGCGGTTCGGCGGAGCTGCACCCGTCGGGGGCATAGCACCCGGCCGCCGGCTGCTGCGGCCGCCTCAGGTCGCCAGCTTCTGCGGAAGCAGCCGGTCGTATTCCTTCTTGACCACGCCGTAGCACTCGCAGGTGCGGGCTTCCAGGCCCGGGCGGTCCAGCACCGAGATGCGGCCGCGCGCGTAGCGGATCAGCCCGGCTTGCTGCAGCTTCAGCGCGCCTTCCGTCACTCCTTCGCGGCGCACGCCGAGCATGTTGGCGATCAGCTCCTGCGTCATCACCAGGTCGTTGCCCTGCAGGCGGTCGAGGCTCAGCAGCAGCCAGCGGCACAGCTGCTGGTCCAGCGAGTGGTGCCGGTTGCACACCGCCGTTTGCGCCATCTGCGTGATCAGCGCCTGCGTGTAGCGCAGCAGCAGATGCAGCACCGGCCCGGCCCGGTCGAACTCGTCCTTCATCAGCTGCGATTTCAGCCGGAACCCTTCGCCCGCGCTCTGCACCACCGCCCGGCTCGGCGTCGATTCGCCGCCCATGAACAGCGAGACGCCGACGAGGCCTTCGTTCCCGACCACCGCGATCTCGGCCGAGGCGCCGTTCTCCAGCACGTACAGCAGCGAGACGATGGCGGTGGTTGGAAAGTAGACGTGGCTGAGCGTGCCGCCGGACTCGTACAGCACCTGGCCCAGCGGCATCTGGACCCATTCAAGCTGGGGGAGCCAGCGCTGCCACTCGGCGTCTGGGAGGGCTGCGAGCAGGCGGTTCTGCTTGGGCTCGGGGGGTGGGGTGGGCATCGGCTGGCGAGGGGTTTTTGGGGAGTATGCGGCAGCGGGTGTTGCTCTGTGCGCTGCCTCGGGTCTTGCTCACTCTCCCTCTGCCAACCGCCCCAACGCCTCCCTCCCTGCCGCAGTGAGCTCCGTCACCACGATCCCCGGCTGCGGACCGCCGCCCCAAGGATCGAGCGTCACCTGCAATGCAACACACTGATGACTGCCGTTGGCAGAAGGAGTGTTGCAGATGGCTTACCGGACGCGAACCTACTACACAGACAGCCAGAAGGCGTTGATGTGGGAGCGATGGAGGCAGGGATGGACCCTGCATCAGATTGCTCAGGTGTTCAATCGACCACACACGTCGGTACAGGGAATTCTGTCGCGCACTGGCGGCATTCGGCCGCCGGAGCGAAGCCGTTCACCAAAGGCATTGACGCTGGCCGAGCGCGAGGAGATCTCGCGTGCCATGGTGGCTGGCTTCTCGATTCGCGCGATCGCGATGATCCTCGGACGAGCTCCCTCCACGATCAGCCGCGAGATCAAACGCAATGGTGGTCCGGGGTGCTATCGGGCGACCCAGGCCGACCAGGCGGCCTGGGACCGGGCTCGCCGGCCCAAGCGTTGCAAGCTGGCCAAGAACCGGCTCTTGGCGCGCATCGTCACGGAGAAGCTTCGGCTGCAATGGTCTCCGGAGCAGATTGCGGGGTGGCTCAAACACATTTGCCCTTGCGACGAGACCTGCCACGTGTCACACGAGACCATCTACCGCAGCCTGTTCATTCAAGCCCGCGGGGCCTTGAAGAAGGAACTGCTGCAGCATCTGAGAAGAACGCGAGGCATGCGACGGTCACGCCAGTATTCGCAGAAGACCGACACCCATGGAAGAATCGTTGACGCCGTCTCGATCAGCGAGCGTCCGGCTACGGTTGAGGACCGAGCAGTCCCTGGCCACTGGGAAGGCGACTTGCTGTTCGGAAGCGCCAACAGCCAGATCGCCACGCTGGTTGAGCGCCAGACACGCTACGTGATGCTGGTCAAGGTTGACGGCAAGGGCACGGAGACGGTCGTCAACGCGCTGGTCAAGAATGCTCGCAAGCTGCCGCAGGAACTCTACAAGTCGCTCACCTGGGATCGAGGCAAAGAGATGGCAGGCCACAAGCAGTTCACCTTGGCAACCGACATCCAGGTCTTCTTCTGCGATCCTCAGAATCCTTGGCAGCGCGGCACCAACGAGAATACGAACGGGTTGCTGAGGCAGTACCTTCCTAAGGGCATCGACGTCTCGACCTACTCACAGGCCAAGCTCAATGCAGTGGCACGCAGGTTGAACGAGCGCCCCAGGAAGACTCTCGACTTCCAAACACCGGCTGAGATGTTCAGCCAGATCGTTGCATCGACCGGTTGAATCCGCACTGCAAAGCTGAACTTAGACTACCCTGACACGAGAGCAGTTCGAAGGGCACACGCGTGCCCTCGACAAAATCTCACCTCACGTCACCTAAGCACATAACTCGCCAGCACACTCTGCACCTCATAAATACTGAGCTTCTTATTGAACTGCTTCTGTATCGGCGCAGCCGTCCCCGAGATCCAGATCTTGAGTTCCGCATCGAGATCGAAGGTGCCCCCCGTCTCCACGCTGAAGTGCGTGATGCTCTTGTAGGGAATGGAGTGGTAGTCGATCTTGCTCCCCGTCATGCCCTGCTTGTCGACCAGCACGAGGCGCTTGTCGGTGAACACGAAGTAGTCGCGGATGAGCTGGTAGGCGTGCTCGACCACTTCGCCCTTTGCCAGGATCTGGCTGAACTCCTGCTGGATCTTCGCCGGGTCGATCTTGGCTGCGTTGCCAAGCATTCCATCAAGTAGGCCCATGGTTGCTCCTTCCAAACTCGATCAATACACGTGACCGTGGCCGGTCGTCGTCAAAGGCTGCTCGGGGGCGCAGCGCGTGGCTAATGTAGGTGGCGGTGGGGTGACCCTTCGCAGCCGGATGAATTCTCCCGGCCCAAACCGGCAATAGTGCGCACCGCCGCGGAACCACCCTCTACGCAGCACCGGCAAGTCTGATGCACGCTTCAAGCCCCAGTTCAAGAAGAAGAACAGATCGTGGTCATTCCAAGACTGCTCATGTGCCTTGTGCTCGCTTGCCTGGCCTCGTCACCGAGCGCCACCATGTCCACGCTCGGCCGTTGTGCGCCACAAGAGGCCATGGAGCATGGCGGCGGGCTCAACGCCTGCGGTTGCCACTTCAACAGGCGCACCGGCGAGTGCCATTGCCATCAGGCCAGAGGCTGTGGATGCGAATGCCAGTCGGCGGCGTGCCCGTGATGAGGTCGTATCGCCCATCTCTCCCCGGCCTCGAGATCGGCGGGCTGAGCTGACACGCCCTGGTTGGCTTGGAGGCGTTGGCAGCCTAGTGCGGCTTCACAATGCCGTGGTCGGCGGGTCGATGCATCAAGGCAGCCGGCCAAAACCCGGCACCCGCAAGGCCCTGTCGTCCACATCGACGCCGAAGCCCAGCCCCAGCAGATTCAGCTCCACGCCCTCGTCGCGTGCCACCGTCACGCCCGCCAGGCCCAGCAACGACAGTTGCCACCCCGTGCCGCTGGGTGCGTGGTCGATGAAGGTGGTCAACCCGAGGTAGTCCTTGCCGATGGCGGTGGTTGGCAGGTCCAGTCGCAGGTCGGGCACCTGTCGGGCCACCCAAGCCACGAACGTGTTGCTGTTGGGGCCTGGCCAGAGGCGGTAGGACGAGCGCCAGGGATAGGCCGCCACTGCAGATTCGATCTGGTCTATCATGGCTTCTGCCCGGGCACCTCGATGGTCGGCCAGCAGTTGCGGATTGGCGCCGAACCATTGAACGCTCGGATCGTCGACTTCGCTGGTGACCAGTGCATCTCCGCCGCGCCGGGCCCGCCAGCCGACGATGTGGTACGTGGTGTAGCGTTCCGCGCCGGCGCGCTTGACCGCGATCCAGGGGTGGATGCCGAAGGCGCCGCGCCACCGCACGATGCGAGCGCCGTACACCTGCACGACCGCACCGCGTTCGGACGCAGCGTCGGGCGCCTGCTTGGTGCTCTCACGACTCATCATGTACCAAGGCGTGTGCAAGTCGAGGTTGCCGAACGCCAGCACACCCACGGGGCCGAGCATCAAGAGTGCGAGCAGGCCCAGCAAAACCAGCGGCCAACGTAACCAGCGCGTCGAGCGCTTCCGGATGGGAGGCGAAGTGGCGGCGTCGGTCATTTCGAGAGTGTCGCCGCCCCCCTGGAACGGTCACAAGTGCGTGCGTCGCGAGCCTACGTCGCCATGGCGCCGATACCCAGGACCGCCAAGGCTACGAACACGATGGCGACAATCAGGAAGATGAAGAACAGGATCTTCGCGATCTTTGCAGCACCGGCGCTGATCCCGGTAAAGCCGAAGACACCTGCGACGACCGAAACGATGGCGAAGATGATGGCCCACTTCAGCATGAGGTTTTTCCTTGTTGGTGCCTTGTATTGTTCGCAATGGTCAGCATGCGTCAGGTAGGGCTGAGGCTCACAGCAGCGTCAGCGAGCTGCGTACCGCACCACCGGGGTTAATCATGAACCAAGACGATCCATGCATCCAGTGCGACGAAGAGCATCAGGAAGAACGTCCTGACCTGCTGGACGCCTCCGAGGAGCCGCAGTCCACGCCGGCTGAACGATTGGGCTTCGAGCCCTTCCAGTACACCGAGCGCAGTTAGATGATGCACAGCTTCGGCAACTCTTCCCTCCTGAAACCGCGCCATGAACCGCCAAGCTGTTCCACCCGCATCGCTCGTCTCGCATCTGCGCACCGCACGCCGCATCGTGGTCTTGACCGGTGCCGGCATGTCGTCGGAAAGCGGGATTGCCACTTTTCGGGACAAGGGGAGCGGCCTCTGGTCGCGCTTCGATCCGCAGGCGCTTGCGACGCCGGAGGCGTTCAGGCGCGATCCTGAAACGGTGTGGGCGTGGTACGAGTGGCGGCGCCGCCATGCGTCGCTCGCCGTTCCGCATGCGGGCCATTTCGCGCTGACCGCACTTGCCGCCCGGACTGGGGTGGAGGCGCTCACCATCGTGACGCAGAACGTCGACGACCTCCATGAACGCGCGGGTGCCAAGGCGGTCCTTCATCTTCACGGGAGCCTGTTCGCGCCCCGCTGCTTCGACTGCGGGCGCGCGTGGGTCGGCCTCGCGGATACATCGGGGCCGGAACCCGAGCGCATCGGTACGCGCCTGGCACCTCCACGCTGCGACACTTGCAACGGCCTGATCCGTCCTGGGGTGGTCTGGTTCGGCGAAGGCTTGCCGGAGGCGGTCTGGCGCGAGGCACTTCGCACGATCGAGCGTGCGGATCTGTTGCTGGTGGTCGGAACATCCGGCCTGGTGTACCCGGCGGCGGGCCTGCCGGACGCTGCGCGTAGCCGGGGCTGCGCTGTCTCCGTCATCAATCCTGATGCCTCCAGCATGACGGGGAGCTCCATGGATTGGCAGATCCAGGCGGGTGTCGGGCTTCCTGCCTTGGTGTCGAGCCTCGACACCGCCGCCAGACCGCCATGAGGCGGTCAAGGCACCCCTGGCGCCAGCACCTGCTGCATCGCCAGGCGGATCTGCGGCAGACGCTCCAGCGCCGTGCGCCGGCCACAGTCGACCATGGCTTCGGCCGCCGCAAAGTTGAAGCCCTCGCCGACCGGGATCGGAACGGTCAGCGACAGGTCGGCGCGATCGGCCTGGGCGGCGGCGTCCCACCAGCCCTGCAAGCGCCAGGCACCGCCCATCGCGGCGCGCAGGCCGAACGGGCGACGCAGTCGCTGTTCGAAGCGATCGGCGGCGCGCGCAGCATCGAGGGGCGCCTCGGGATAGGTGGGTCGGACCAGCGCGGCGAGCCTGAAGCCGCAGCCGCGCGCGGCGAGCAGGTCGACCGGCAGGCGTGACACGACCGCACCGTCGACGAGTACCGAGTCGCCGAGCCGGACCGCGGCGAACACCCCCGGGATCGCCGCCGTGGCCCGTGCCGCCGGCGCCACGGCGCCGCTGTCGAGCACGACACGCTTGCCCATCGTCAGGTCGGCCGCGACGACCGCGACCGGCAACCGCAACTGCGCAAACGTGGCATCGCCATACAGGTCGCGGGTGAGCGTCGCCATGCGCGATTCGGAGATGAGCGAGCCGCGTGGCAGCCATTGCATGCCCCTGGCGCGCGCGAAGTCCGCGACCACGCGCAGGACGTTCTCGGTCGCCGCGCGCGCGCTGCCGAATCGGGCAAAGGCCAGTGCCACGGCACCCCCCATGCTCGAGCCGCAAAGGAAGTCGATCGGCAGCCCGTCGCTTTCCAGGACCTCGAGCACCCCCAGGTGCGCCAGCCCGGCAGCCGCGCCCACGCTCATGGTCACGCCCACCTCCCGGCCGCATAGCCGCCGCACGAGGTGATCGAGCGCCGGCTGGCGCGCCCGCGACCAGTCGCCGCCCGATGCCGCAGCGTCGATCTCGTCGCGCGGCACCGCGTGGCACCAGCGCTGCAGTGCCGCCGCCCCGGAGAGCGCACCCGGGCGCCAGACGACGGGGGCGGCGTGCGTATCGGGGAGGCGGCGCAGATCGTCTGCGGTGACCAGCAACGCGTCATCGGCATCGAGCTGCGCCATCAACGCCGCGCTGCCGGCCTGGCCGGTACCGAGCAGCAGCACTGCGTCGCTCGGCCCAACGTCCCGCCAGCGGCGAATGCGCTGCGCGCCGCTTGCCGCGTCGTCGCGCGACTCGTCGTGCTCGGAGCCGGGCGCGTAGTGCTGCAAACCGCGGGCAAGCGCCGCCAGCAGGATCGGGTCGCCGACCTCCCCCGTCGGCACCAGCACGACGCGCGGCCGCGTCACCGGCGCACGGCGCGTCCGCTCGCGAAGGCGCAGCCCCAGCATGTTCGCGACGTTGCGGAAGAACGCGACCTCCTGCGCCATCGCCTCCAGGAGAACGGGGGCCGAGAGGACCCAGGTCTGCACATCGCGCTGGGCGACGACGTTGGCCGAAACCGGATCGCCGGTCAGCGCCGACAGCTCGCCGAAGCACTGGGGCGGCAACAGCAGCAGCCGCCGGCCACCCCCCGCCAGCTCGACGCGCACAGCCCCGTCGATCAGCCCGAACAGCTCGGCCGACGGCACGCCGGCGCGCAGGATGATGTCGCCCGCTTCGAAGCGACGCGTCTGCAGGCATCGTTCGAGGGAGGCGAGCGCCTCGGACGAAATGCCGGCGAACAGCGGGTGCAGGGCGAGGGCAGGCGTCATCGCGCCAGGCCGGGCGCCAAGGCGTCCCGGCGCGCGACGTTCTCGATCGGCAGGGCAATCGGCTCGGCGATCATGGCCGCCAGTATGCCGCGGCGCGTGGGCGCTTCGGTGATCGGGTCGGGCGTGCCGTGGGGCAAAATCGTTCGTCCCATCCGCCACGCGTGCAACCCGCCGGCCTTCGCACCGGACACCCATGCCGAAGATCGCCAAATCCGCCATCGTCGTCCCGAGCAAGCTCGACCCCGCCGCGCGGCAAGAGTTCATCGATGCGCTCTACAGGGTCCATTGCGAGGTGTTCGACGGCGTCAGCCGCGACTCGTTCGCGAAGTACGTGGTCGAGTCCCCGGCCGAGCACACCTGGATCAACGTGCACCGCAACCACGCAGGCGAGATCGTTGGCTACTTCGCGCTGCACATCTTCGAGCGTGAACTGGCCGGCAAGGCGAGCGCCATCTTTCGTGCCGAGGCCGGTACGATGCGCGCTTACCGCGGTGGCGATACCAACACGCGCTTCGGTCTCGAGCTCGCCCTGCCTTACCTGCTGCGCCACCCGGGGCGGCGCGTCTACTACCTCGGCTCGCTGGTGCACCCTTCGAGCTATTGCGTGTTTGCCAAGCTCTTCGATGTGGTCTGGCCGAGCACCCGGCATCCGCCGCCGCCGGCCGTGCTCGCCTTCATGGACGAGTTGGCGAACTCGTTCGGCCTCGAGCGCGTGACCCCCGACAACCCGCTTACTCGCCAGGTGCACTGGATCACGCGCGACGCCGAGGTCGAGCGCCACTACTGGCGCCAATGCGACAAGCCCGCGGCGCGCTTCTTCATCGAGACCAACCCCGGCTACGGCGCAGGCGACGGACTCGTCACGCTGGTCAGGCTCGACGCGCACAACCTTTGGCACTTGATCTCGACCTTCTTCGCCGAACGCTTCACCCGGCGCAAGGAGGGCTTGATGGTGATGCTGTACCGCCTGCCCGTCGGCGGCCAGCTGCTGCGCCCCGCCGAGGTCATCCGGCGCCTCAAGGCGACCGCACTGTTCGGCTCATTCGACGCATCCAGCCTGGCCACGCTGGCACGCAGCGCGCAGATCGTTGCGCTTCCCGCGGGAAGAACAATCTTCCGTGCCGGCGACCCGGGCGACGAGCTCTACGTGATCGCGCGCGGCGCCGCCTATGTGCTGGCCCCTGGCGAGGGCGAAGGCGAAGAGCACATCATCGACGAGCTGGCCAAAGGCGCCATGTTCGGCGAGATCGCCATGCTCAGCGGCGAACGGCGCAGTGCCTCGCTGCGCACCGCCACCGCCACGCTGCTCATCCAGATTTCGCGCGCGGCGTTGTTCTCCATCCTCGAAGCGCACCCGAAACTGAGCGAGATCCTCTGGAAGAACTTCGCGGCGCGGCGCTTCGACGACTGCGTGCGCGGCCTGCCGGCGTGGAAGACGTTGGAGCGCGCGGCGCGGATGGCGGTCGTCGACGCGGGGCAGCACCGGTCGCTGGCCGCGGGCGAGCGCGCCGAAGTGAGCGCCGCGGAGATGCTGCTAGTGCTGCTGGGCAACGTGCAGGTCGAGCAGGCCGGCACATCGACCGTCGTGCGCGCGCCCGCCTTCTTCGATACGAAGCAGGCGATGGCAGTCACCGCCAGCGGCGCGGCGCGCATCGTGCGCATCGCGCGCATCGCGCGCTGATGAACCTCGGATTCAAGGGATCCTGGCCGGCGCCGGCTACAAGTCTGCCTCGGACACGAGCAACGATTGCAGCCACAGCGTAATGCCTTGCCATAGGCTCGCGTGCGGCTCGTCGTGCCGCACCTGCGTCTTGCCGCTGTCGTCGCGCAGATGCCATTCGACCGTCTGGCCGTCTTCGCCAAGCTGGAGCCGGTACATGCTGGCGAAGGCATCGGCGCGCAGCAGGCCGAGCGCCTGACGCGTGAGCGCCGCGCAGTCGATGGTGACGCCCAACTCGGTGTTCAGCACCGCCGAGCGAAGATCGAGGTTGACCGAGCCCACCACCATCCAGCGCCGGTCCACGCCCACCACCTTGGCGTGCAGGCGCGGCGTGGACTTGCCGAAGACCCCGAAGGTGTTCGACCGCCGCACCAGGTCGGGACCGAACTCGTACAGCTGCACGCCCAGCCGCAGCATGTCGGGGCGGTAGCGTGAGTAGGCGCGGTATACCAGAGGTTCGTCGGTGGAGCCGAGCGAGTTGGTGACGATCAACACACGCGTGCCGCGCTTTTGGGCCTCGCGCATCATGCGCAGGCCCACCGGGCCTGGCAGGAAGTAAGGATTGACAACGACCACTTCCTCGCGCGCAGCGCCGATCACGTCGAGCTTGGCACGCATCGCCGGGCTGGCCTTGTTCGGGTCCACGGGTTGGAGCACCTTGTCGGGCGGGTCGTCGTGCACGCGGGCACTGCCGGCCAACAGTTTCAACCGGCCATCCGCGATCTGCGCGCGCACCGTGCTCTGGCCCAGGTAGTCCCGCGGCGGCACGTTCGGCGGTGGGCCGGCGATTCTTTTCAGCTGCACGTCGAAGTCGGCGCGCCGCTCGGCGGGTTTAGCGGCGCGTTCCAAAGCGTGCAGCCTCTGCTCCAGCGCCCACACCTGTTCGCTGTTCCAGTAGCGGTCGAAGCTTGCCGACAGCTGGCGCACGACGGTGCCGGCGGAGAGGACGTCGAGGTCGATGAAGTTGGCCTCGCCGTGGCGCGTGAAATATTCGTCGGCGATATTGCGCCCGCCATAAACGGCGAACTGGTTGTCGGCGACGAAGAGCTTGTTGTGCATGCGGCGGTTGACGCGCGTGAATTCGTGCAGCGACAGCAGCAAGCGACGGATCGGCGTGCCGTAGCGTTGGGGCAGCGGGTTGAACAGGCGCACTTCGGCGTTCGGAAACGCGGCCAGGCCCCGCAGCATGGGGTACAGATCGCCGGCGTGGTAGTCGTCCACCAGCAGCCGCACACGCACGCCGCGCACCGCGGCATCGCGCAGCGCCGCCAGGAAGGCTGCGCCGGCGGTATCGGCATGGATGTGGTAGTACTGCGCATCGATCGAGCGTGTGGCGGCCTCGGCCAGCGCGAGGCGCGCATCGAAGGCCATTTCGCCGCTCGGCAACAGCATGAAGCCCGAATTGCCACCGGGCGCCTCAGCCAGGCTCGCCGCAGCAATGCGCCCGAGAGGCGTGTCGCCGGTATCGGCGATGGCGCTGCTGGCAGGCTGCGCGATGCGCGGTGGCAGCGTTGTGCAGCCGGCGAGCAGCAGCACGAAGAGGGCGGTCAACCAGCGTCTCATGGCTTCGGTTCCGAACCGCATCGCCTGGAAGGAAGCGAGCGTTCGCCGCAATTCTGACGCCATCCACAGGGCAGGGGAAGGTCCTGCTTGTCCAGGCAGCCGGCACGCACCCCGCGGCGCGCGATCTCGAACCCAAGAAGCCCCGGGCGCACGGCCGGAGAAGCCTTCAGAGGGTGCCCCAGAGGACGGCAAGCTGTGCCGAGACCAGCTGTCCGTGAGTGCGGCGGATCTCGTCTAGGCTCAGAGCGGACCTGAGTTCGCGGGCTCTTCGCAACGGCACGAGGGCTTCGGTGACGCGCCCAAGCCGCGCGAGCGCGCCCGCCTCCAGGATGCGCGCCAAGTAGAAGCGCGGATCACGTGCTTGCGAGATGCGCGCCTCGTCGAGGCTTTCGGCGATGCGCTCCGCGTGCAGCATGTGGATCCCCATCGTCCATCCCCAGAAGGCCAGCCGGCGGTCGCGCGGGCTGATGCGCATGCCCGTCCGCATCTGGTCGATCCCGTCGTCGAGATGACCGCTCTGGATCAGCGCTGCCCCCAGCGCCACGCGGGCCTGCGCGTTGCTTGGGTCGATGCCCACGGCGTCGCGCAGCATTTCGATCGCACGATCGAACAATCCCAAGTCGCTCATGGCGCAGCCGGCGAAGCCCAGCACTTCAGGGCTGCGCCCATCGAGCCGGACGGCTTCATCGATCGACTGCATGGTCTCGGCCTGCATCTCCGGCCATTGCCTGACCAGCCCGAGGTTGCAGCCAAGCACGGTTAGCACGGCATAGTACGCATGGGCCAGTCCGAAGCCGGGATCGACCTTGACGGCGCTGCGCAGGTGCGCTCTTGCTGCCTCCACGGCAGACTCGCTCCAGCCGTGGCTCGCCATCGCGTCGATGGCCTGGTGGTAGTGGCCCCACGCGCCCGGGTTTGCCGAGCGCTGGCGATGGATCAAGCCGATCTCTGCGCGCGTGAGCTCCGGCTGCAACTGCGACATGATCCCGCGTGCGATGCCGCACTGCATGTCCTCGGCTTCCTCGCGCAAGCTGGTGAACTCGCCGTTCCACAGGAGATGGCCGCTCGCCGCGTCGCTGAGGTGCGTCGACACCCGTACCTGCGAGCCGTGCGCACGCAGCGTTCCTTCCACCAGGTAGCGCACGCCGAGCTGCCTGGCCACCTCCGGCAGCCCGACGGTGCGATCGCGGAAGACGAAGGACGAGGCGCGGGAGATCAGCAGGAATCCAGGCACGCGTGCCAGCAGCGCGGTCACATCGGCCACCAGGCCGTCCGCCAGGAACGCGTCGAGAGGATCGGCCGACAGCACATTGAACGGCAGCACCGCAACAGCGGGCTTGTCGAACGGCTGAGACATCGGCTCCTGCGGCCCATACGCCTGGGATCCGTCTGCCGCTTCGGCTTCCGGAGCCCCGCCGGACACCGGCCTGGCAAAGCGGAAGCCCCGGCCGGCCACGGTGGCGATCGTTTCTGCACCGAGAACCTTCCGCAATGCCGAGACCTGGACGGAAAGATTGTTCTCTTCCACCACCATTCCGGGCCACACCGCTTCGAGAAGTTCCTGCTTGGTCACCATGCGATCCCGGTGCTCGATCAGGCACAGCAGGACATCGAAAGCACGGGCGCCAAGGGCGACGGGCTTGCCGGCGGCCAGCAGACGGCGTTCGGCGGGCCTGACCTCGAAGGCGTCAAAGCGATGGACGGGGGACACAAGCGCCTTAGTAACGTCTAGCGATTTTTTCAGACGGTTCCAGGACATGCAAGAGCGGTCGGCGGACAGTCGGTCATCACCACCAACCCGACGGAGCAACGATGACCACAGCCTCGCATTCCCGCGATCACATCCAGACTTTGACGGCCCTCGTTCATCCGTTGACCCGCTGGCTGCGCCCTCGCGCCGCATCCGCGTCTCGGCCGGCCGCGTGGACCGTGTCACTCCAGCGGCATGAGACCCGTGCCGTGACGAACTTCGAGGGCGGAACGATCGAGTGCATCGACGGATGCATCTGGCTTACCCAGGACGGCGACTGCCGCGACGTGCTGCTGGAGGCGGGGCAGTCCCACGTGGCCGACCGCGGCGCTCGCCTGCTCGTCCATGCCATGGCGTGCTCCGCGATACGCCTGGTCGCTTCGTCTCGCGCGACATGAGCATGGACGCGAGCCGCCTCGAGCGTGACACCGCGACGCGGCATGGCAGGCGGGATTCAGTTGATGATCTCTCCCTTGCCTACGCGTACGCGCTCTGAGCTGCCGGGCATAGATCGACACAACCCGGCAGCCGCGTCAGCGCACGGCCATGCGCACAAGCCGCGCCGCCTCTTCGGCACGCGCGTCTTCCACCTCGCGCAGCACCCCGCCCAAGTCCACCGGCCCGCTCGGCCGTGCGAAGCTCCCCGTGAGCGCCGAGCCCGTGTGAAGCTCGCCGCGCTCGTAGAGGTTCCATATTTCCTCGCCGTAGCGGGTGGAAAGCAGCTCGGGCGCGAACTGGCCGAAGAAGTCCGCAAGATTCCCCACATCACGCAACAGCATCCGCCGCGCGTGGTTGTTGCCCGCGGCATCGACGGCCTGCGGCAGGTCGATGATGACCGGGCCGTCGGCGGCGAGCAGCACGTTGAACTCGGAAAGGTCGCCATGCACCACACCCGCGCACAGCATGCGGATCACCTCCATCAGCAGCGTCGCGTGGTGCAGCCGCGCGTCCTCCGGCGTGAACACGACGTCGTTGAGGCGCGGCGCGGCATCGCCGTGCTCGTCGGTGACCAGTTCCATCAGCAGCACGCCGTCGGCAAAGTTGTAGGGCTCGGGCACGCGCACGCCCGCCGCGGCCAGCCTGTAGAGCGCATCGACCTCGGCGCTTTGCCAGGCTGCTTCGGTGGCTTGCCGGCCGAACTTGGTGCCCTTGGCCATCGCGCGCTGCAGACGCGTGTTCTTGACCTTGCGGTTTTCGGTGTAGTCGACGGCCTGGCGGAAGCTGCGCTGGGTCGCTTCCTTGTAGATCTTTGCGCAGCGCGTGTGGTCCCCGCAGCGCACCACGTAGACCATCGCTTCCTTGCCGCTCATGAGCTGGCGAACGACGCTGTCGATCAATCCTTCGTCGATCAGCGTCTGTAGTCGAGGGGGTGCTTTCATGGTTCATTTTGCCTGCATGCGGGGCGGGCCCACGACGCGGAGGCCAGCTGATCCAGTCAATCCGAATCAGGAAAGGTGTCCGTGAAGGCTGCCGCAAAGGCGCGGGACCCGCTCAGGGTGAGGGAAAGGGTCGTTCGCCCAGGCACGCGCGGCATGGAAACGATCGCGTGCTCGCAGTCGTAGGTGATTTCAAGCGGAACATCATCCTCGGCCACTGCTTGCAACTCGAAGTCCCACTCGCCGTTTTCTTCGACAGCAGATGGTGCGCCGAAATTGCGACAGGCCCAACCGAGCACGGTTTCGACCTCATGGATCAGGGCGGGCAAGCGATCAGCAAGGACGGACGCCATCGCGTCGAAGCTGCAGGCGCCGGTCTCCTCGTCGGTCAATTCGAAGAGCAGGTATTCGAGTGGCATGCCTGGAGGATGCCGCAATGTCGAAAGGTCCGCTTCCGCAGATGGACGACCTTCAGGTTGAAGGAGCGTTCACCTCAGCACATGGCTCGCCAGCGACCTAGGCGGCCCCAAGCGTGAAAGCAGCAAGCTCCCAGTCTCCCGTGTTCTCGTCCCACCTGAGGACGTACAGATGCCCGTCATCTGCGTCGACCTTGAACCAGCGGTGTGCGGGCCCAAACCAGCGGTCGACGATGCCACGCACGGCAAGTCGGCGCTCACCGAGCCAGAAAGCGGATGGTTCCGGTTCACCGCGATAGCCGACGGAGCACTCCACACGAATCATCATGGCTCACGGTACAGCTGAATCTGTGGGCGCCGACCGGCTGCAGTCGGACCGTTGCTCTCTACACGCTCGCAAGAACCCTGCGCATCCGGACCAGATCCCGACGGTACTTGGTCGCCAAGGTGTTCTTCTGTGCGTCGGTGAGGATCTTTCCTGAGATCTGGAAGAACTTCCGCTCCTCTTCCCTGAGGTGATGGTGTACTTCACGGCAGAGCTTCTTGGCGCGCTCGACCCAGTTCTCGGCATGCTCCTTCGCCTTTCCCAGGTTCTCGACGCACTCATCGATTTCGTGATGCTCGGCCAACGCATGCCGCGACGAATCCAGGCCTCTGTCGTCCATCAGGATGGGCGCGTAGAGATACCGTTCTTCCGCAGCAGCGTGGGCCGCGAGCTCGATGCGCAATGCGCGGAAGGTCTCAATGGCGCGTGAGGTGCCCGGCTTGATGCGCATCAGTTGCCGGCAAAGCTTGCGCTGAAGCTCATGACTTTCGCGCAAGGCTTCGTAGATGTTTTCCATATTCTGGTTGAGTTGTTCTGGATGCTTGGTGCTGCCACGGTTTGGCGGAGGACAGTCATTTGCGACGCTGAAATCGCTGGTACGAAGCCATCAACGGGGTTGCTGACGAACCATGGAGCAAGACCGACAACGCCACCGCAAGCAGCACGCTGTCCGTCAGCGCCTGCAGTTGCGACGCAGGCGCTCCGTGGTTGACTGCGTAGGCCAGGTAATAGAGCGATCCGACGCCGCGGATTCCGAACCAGGCGCCGAGCCGCCGTTGCATTGGGGTCCAATGGACGGCGAAAGTCGTGAGATAGACCGAGAGCGGTCTCGCCACGAAGATCAAGATGCCTGCAAGCATGAAGTTTGTCGTCGTCAACATATCGCGCGCGAGCAAACTGCCGATAACGAGCATGGCGGCGAGCTCGACGAACCGTTCGAGTTCCTTCGCGAAGTCAAGCACCAAACGGGTCATCTTGCCCGCCGTCCTGGCTGCAGAAGTAGTCGGCGCCACGCCGGACGTTCGCGCATCCGAAGCTGCGTCTTCGACGGCAGGATCCTCGTTGGCTACGACGCTTTCAACATCGCGCATACCCAAGCCCGCCACGAACACTGCCAGGAAGCCATAAACGGAAGCTTGAAGCGCGATGCCATACGTTAGTGCAATCAGGCCGAGTGCAAGGAAACTCTCCATGCCGAGCGCTTGCTGCTTCCTTTGCCGCAGGAACATCACCAGGCGCGTGAACCCCGCACCGCACAGCCAGCCCACGGCCAAACCGCCGCCAATCGCCCACAGCACGTCGGCACCAAGCCATCTCATGCCTAGCGGGCCGAGCTCTCGGGCACCAAGAAGGCCGAGTGCGAGCATGACGAACGGAAAGGCGGCCCCGTCGTTGAGCCCGCCTTCGGCGGTCAGCCCGAAGCGCAGCTCATCGCGGTCCTTCTCATGCCTGACTCTTACCTCCGAAGCAAGCACGGGGTCGGTAGGCGCCAGGATCGCCGCCAGGAGCAAGGCCGTGCCCAACGCCAACTCGAGGATGACACCGGCAACGGTCATGACTGCGATCGTCAGCGTCATGGCCACGGTCGCTAGCAGAACAGGCGCTATCCAGGTGGCGTCGAAGACCCGGATCTGTAGCCGCAATCCCACTGCGAACAGCGAGATCAGGACGGCGATCTCGGCGATGACTTCGATCAGATGGGCGTCCCGCGCGAGGCTCAGGTCGAGGAACCCGAAGCCTTCGGGACCTGCGACGTAGCCAATCAGCATGTACAAGGCCGCTGCGCTGATCGGCAGCGCTCGCACCAGCGTACTGCCCAGCCCCATCAGGATGAGCAGCCCGCCGATGAAAAGGCACCAGGTGGCAAACGCCATGATTGTGAGTTGTTGCAGGTGATTCGACCACCGAAACAGCAGCAAGTCCAACCGGGCGGCCGAAGGCGTGTTCCCTTTTCAACTAGACGAATGCTCGAACCCTGCGCACAGTGTTGAGATCGGATGCAGCAACTGAAGGCGCATGCTCGAGGGGCATACCCGGCGTTGGTGGTTTTCACCGGCGGGGGAGCATGGAAGGAGCCGGGTACATGTTCGTCCTTTCCCTCATCCTGGTGCTGCCGTTTGCGTCGCTTGTAGTGATGCCCTTGTCCTTGTGTCTCGCTCGCGCTGGTGCAGCGACAGTTGCGCTGATGGCCGGAGCTGGGGTCGTCTCAGCACTCGCTCTTGGCGCCTTGAGAGCCGCATTTCCTTCGAACGAATGGGGTCGCACGCATCGCCTTGAAGCGTTGTCGGCACTGCGCTCTCAGTTGGCGTCATAGCGACTATCGTGTTCTGTGCCTTCGCTCTTGGAGCTCGGATGCCTCTCTGGCGCTTCCCACGGCGCGTGTTGGAGAAATCAGAGACGGTATAGCCTGAAGACAGCATGCGGCCAGAAGCCCACCTTCGCGCAATGGCCTCACAGGAGAACCTGGAGCACAGCAAAGAACATGAACATCAACATGCTTGCACGCAAAGCCGCAAAACCGGGCGGTCCAGCAGCCTATGGCGGCGCCGTTGAAGTCGAAGACATGATTCGCTTCGTGCTGCTTCACGGCGAAGCGGCTGCTGATGAAATCGAAAGGCTTTCTAGCCAGCATGGCTGGCTTATGGATGGAATGGTGCTACCAGACGGCATCCTTGTGCGACCAATGGGCCGCTGGGCTCAGACGTGCGTTGCCTTTGGCCGAGGCGGTGTGGTTGCCCTGCGACCGCAACTTGACGACCAAACTCGGCGCGTTTTGCGGCCGCCTTCCTTGCTCACGTCGCCAGCGTGGAGAGCGTGGAACTACTGGTGGACTATTGCAAGAGAGTGAGCTGGCCTGAGGCTGATTCCGAGCATCCCGGTTGGAAGGCCAAGGCGTCCTTGAACCGGCTGTTGAGCAGACGTTTCAGCCGCTGCAACCGAAAGATGCTATGTAGGACTGGCCAAATCGGCTTGGAGAGCTAAAACCGCATTTCCGATTCTCTGTTGCGAAGGAGTATGGAAATGACGACGACCCGAACAGTCCTACGAGGCAAGGATACCGCCGAAGGCGGCGATCTGTACATGAGCTTCGAGCTCGGCGACAAGCATTGGCAGATGAGCATCGGCGATAGCCGGCGCCGCGTGAGCCGCTATACCGTCGGCGCCGGCGATACAGCTGCCGTGGCCGATTGCATCGTCAAGGCCGGGGCGCGGCTGCGTACCGGCGCTCAGGCGCGAGTGCACAGCTGCTACGAAGCTGGGCGTGACGGTTGGTGGCTGCATCGCTGGCTGAGCGAGTTGGGCGTCGACAACATCGTGGTCGATGCGGCAAGCATCGAGGTCAATCGGCGCGCACGGCGAGCCAAGACCGATCGGCTCGATGCGGACAAGCTGTTGGCGATGCTCATTCGCCACCACGCGGGCGAGCACGTCTGGTCGGTGCAGCGCGAACCGAGCAGCGAGGACGAAGACGCACGCCGTGTGCACCGTGAATTGCAACGGCTTACTCACGAGCGCATCGCGCATACGAACCGCATCGGTTCGCTGTTGGTGCTCCACAACCTGCGGCCGAGGATCGTCATCGGCGGACGCGACTGGGCGGCGTGGTGGGACCGTCATCGCGATCAGGTGCCGCCGATGCTGCGTGCGGAAATCGAGCGGGAGGGGGCACGCCTGAAGCTGGTCAAGGAGCAAGTCAGAGCGGTCGAAGCTGCGCGCTGCAAGGACCTGGCCGAGGGCAAGCAGCCGCTGGTCGCGCACCTCGCGCGACTGCGTGCGATCGGACCTAAGGGCGCCTGGGTACTGGTGAAAGAAGTGTTCGGCTGGCGGCACTTCGCCAACCGGCGCGAACTCGCAGGCAGCCTGGGCTTGGTGCCCACACCGTATGCCAGCGGCGACAGCGAGATCGAGCAGGGCATCAGCAAGGCAGGCAACAGGCGAGTGCGAGGCCTGCTGGTAGAGCTGGCTTGGAGCTGGGTACGCCTACAGCCCGGCAGCGCGCTCACGCAGTGGTTCAATCGGCGCTTCGCCGGCGCGGGCAAGCGCATGCGCCGTGTGGGGATCGTGGCCCTGGCGCGGCGACTGGTCATCGCACTGGTGGCGCTACCTGCAGGACGGCGAGATCCCGGCGGGCGCGCACCTGAAACCCGCCGTGGCTCACGCTTGAGCAACCAGAGTCACACGGTACACACCGCCAACATCATGATCACAGGTCGACGCGCCCGTAACGTCCGCGGGTCGCCACATGGCGACCGTCCTCAAAGAAGGGGCGCGCCGGTAACCGGGGATTGCCAGCGCATCTGGCGCGCATGCTGCATGTGGTGTCGGACTCCAGTGTCCTGCACGGATAGAAGCTTGTTCGAGCACCGACTCGGACCTCCAATAGTCCCTGACCTCGGATCACGATGAATGTCGCATCCCCCCGGCACTTCGACAGGCTGCTACGAACAGGTCCCGCCATGACCGTCATGCCTTGACAAACCAGTCCTCATAGAAGCGGACATCCGCAGCACCGACGCAATAATCGGCGATGCCTTCAATCTCCGTTGGGCCACTTCCCGCTGAATGCCTGTTCGACGAAACCTTGCACATCACGGTGCATGGGTTGACGCCCGGTCAACAGATAACGTTGCGGGTCTTGAGCGCTGGGGCAGCAGGAACCGTGCTTGCTTCGCAAGCGACATTTCACGCAGCCGCTACCGGCGACGTTGACCTCACCCGCGATGCCCCCGCGTCTGGTGATTACACAGGCGTGGACGCCATGGGCCTGTTCTGGTCTCGCTCGCCGCAGCCGGCATCAGAGGTGCCGCTGCCAATACAGTGCGCGGACGACCCCATGACCATTGCACTTGTCGTCGAAAGCGAGTCTTCGGAGGCGATAACGCACAGCATCCGCAGACGCTACTACGACGATTCTGTAGCGGTGCGCAAGGTGCACGAAGCGGGACTTCTGGGAACGTTGTTCGAGCCTCGAGCACTTGGCCGTCATCCCGCGGTTCTGGTTGTGGGTGGCTCAGGAGGCGGGGTGCGGTGGTCTGAGGAAATGGCCGCCTTGCTGGCATCACATGGCTACGTGGCGCTGGCGCTCGCTTACTTTGGCGTAGATGGGCTACCGCCCACGCTAGACCGTATTCCGCTGGAGTACTTCGACAAGGCCCTCGCGTGGCTGGCACAGCAAGAGAAGGTCGAACGCAATCGCATCGCCGTGTCGGGTGCATCCAGAGGCGGAGAATTGGCGCTTCTCTTGGGCGCGACGTTTCCCGCAATCCGGGCTGTGGTGGCATACGTTGCCAGCGGCATTGTCTGGCCCGCCTATCCGCCGAGCGGGCACTCGGCTTGGACACTTGATGGCAAGGAAGTGCCGCATGCCGACGTCATGCCTCTTGAAGAGTGGAACCTCGCCGTTTCGCAAGGTCTTGTCAAACCCGATAGCTTTGACTGGTACTTCATCCCACTGCAGGATAGTGCTGTCGTTGACGCTGCCTCTATCCGCGTGGAGAACATCAATGGGCCTGTGCTCCTGATCAGCGCCCAGGACGACCAAATCTGGCCATCCGCTGCGTTGACCGAGTTCGCCGTAGCTCGCTTTGAGCGGAAGGGTTTCCATCACCCTGTCGAACACCTGTCTTACGCTGACGCCGGCCACAGTCTGGGCTGGCCGCATGTGTCCACCATGTCGACGCGATTCAAGCATCCTGTGTCCGGTGAAGAACAGGACCTCGGTGGCTCGCCAGCCGGCACGGCTCATGCGCGTGAGGACTCTTGGCGGAAGATGCTGGCTTTTTTGCGGGATAGCCTTTAAGCGGCGCCACTCTTCAGCAAGGAGCCGACTTACGTCATCGTCGTGAATCCAGCGGGTACGGCGCCATCGCTGCGGCGCGTGGGGCTGCGCTGCGCGATGGTGCAAACTTGCGCTCGTCCACTGCAAACGATCTGGCAGACCCCCATGATTTCAGTCCATCTTCACGGTCAGCGCTTCCAGGTCCGTGCCGCGGCCATCGTGCTCGATGCCGGTCACCTGCTCGTGCATCGTGCGCCGGGCGATGCGTACTGGGCACTGCCGGGCGGCCGCGTCGAGGTCGGCGAAGCCGCATCGGCGACGGTCGTGCGCGAGATGAGGGAAGAACTTGGCGAAGCGGTGGAATGCGGCCCCCTCGTCCATGTCGCCGAGAACTTCTTCGACCTTGCGGGCCAGCGCAACCACGAGATCGGGTTCTATTTCCGCGTCGCGCTCGATCCGCACTCGAGCGTGCTCGACAAGGGGCGAGTCCACCACGGCATCGAGAGCCACCTGAAGTTGGAGTTCCGCTGGTTTGCGCTCGCGGAGCTCGCGTCGATCAACCTGCGGCCGACTTTTCTGGCGGCCTCGCTGCTGGCCGATCCGCTGGTGTTCTCGCATGCGGTGCAGCGCGAGTACGCATGAGGCCCGAGCGCTGTAACGGTGCTGACACCGCAGCACTCTCCAATGCAGGGCACCCCACACTCCCAGGAGCTCCCATGTCGTTTCCTTCCCGCCGCGGCTTCCTGCGCGGCTCGACCTCGGTTGCCGCGCTCTCGTTCATCGGCACGCTGCAGGCGTTGCAGGCCCGCAACGTCGATGCCGCGATCGCGGGCGATGGCGCCAGCGGCAGCACCGGTCTGGTCGCAAGCCCCTACGGTCCGGTCGCGCCGGTGCTCGACGAAGCCACGGGCCTGCCGCTGCTGCAGCTGCCCGAAGGCTTTGCCTACCGCTCCTACGGCTGGACCGGTGACCTGATGCGCAACGGCCAGCCCTGCCCGGGCAACCATGACGGCATGGCCGTGATCGCGTCCTACGGCCGCGGCAGCAGCGTCGACGTGGTGCTGGTGCGCAACCATGAGCGCGGCCAGTCGACCACGCCGATCCATGCGCCCGCGATGTACGACGCCGTGGCGAGCAGCGTCGACGGACGCTTCGCGGGCGGCGGCACCACCAACCTGCGGTTCAAGGGGCGCCAGTGGATAGGCATGGAGCCGAGCCTCGGCGGCACCCTCACGAACTGCGCCGGCGGACCCACGCCCTGGGGCACCTGGCTCAGCTGCGAAGAGACCGGCAGCAATCTCGAGCCGCAGGGCGGCAAGAAGCACGGCTACGTGTTCGAGGTGCGCGCCAATGCGGCCGAGACCACGGGCAAGCCGATCGTCGCGATGGGCCGCTTCAGCCATGAGGCCGTGGCGGTCGATCCGAAGACGCGCTTCGCCTACCTCACCGAGGACAGCCGCAACAAGTCGGGCTTCTATCGCTTCGTGCCTGCCGATGCGAGCGGCCGCCCCGGCAGCTACGAGGCCGGCGGCAGGCTGCAGATGGCCAAAGTGGTCGGCCGGCCCAACGCCGACCTCAATGTAGCCTCGACCGGCGACACGCACCGCCTCGAGTGGGTCGACATCGCTGATCCCGATGCGAACCCGGTAGCAATTGCGCTGCCTGGCTTTGCGGGCACCACGGCCGTGGCCGGACCGTTCGCGCAGGGCTGGGCCCAGGGCGGCCTGCGCATGGCGCGCGGCGAAGGCATCTGGTATCACGAGGGTAAGCTCTTCATCGTGGATACCGCGACGGGCGTGAACGCCGCGGGCGCGGGCGGCAACGGCGAAGGCGCGGTGTGGGAGTACGACCTCGCGACGGGCCTGCTCAAGGCCGTGTTCGTCTCGCTCGACGCGGTGGCCGCCAACAACCCCGACAACATCACGATCAGCCCGCGCGGCGGCGTGCTGCTTTGCGAGGACGGCGGCGGCGTCGATGAGGGCCATGGCCGCGTCGAGCGCCTGGTCGGCCTGACACGCGACGGTGCGAGCTTCGTGTTCGCGCGCCACAACGTGGTGCTCGGCGCCGACCAGATCGCATCGGCCGGCAAGACCGTCGCGCCGGGCGACTACCGCGGCAGCGAGTTCTGCGGTGCCTGCTTCGACCCGGCCGGCAAGGTGCTGTTCGTCAATGTGCAGTCACCGGGCATCACGTTCGCGATCTGGGGGCCCTGGGCACGCGGGCCGCTCTGACAAACAGATGCCATGGGCAAGGTGAACAAGGCGCCGCAGTTGTTCGAGGAGGCCCCAACGGCACCATGAGTCTGGCAGAAGGGCGAGCAAGCTTCCGAGCGTTCGGAGCCAGTGACAAGTCGGCTCTCCTGCATGTGCGGCGGCCCTACGCGCATGAGCTGCCCTGACGGTTTGCGGCCACTTCGCGCCATTCGTGGCCGACAGCTTTGGTGCTCAAGCAAACCCGTCGACGAGGGCCCGCGCGCCGGGGAGTGCGCCGTTTGATTTCCGCCAGACCACAGTGAGGTTGTTTGCCGGCATTGGTACGGCCTCCTCCAGCGCAAGGCCTTCATTGCCCGCGACTTCCGCCACCTTGTCGATGTCGCGCACGCCCCAGAGCGGATTCCTTGCGCGTAGGCTCGCGTCGAACGCTTCATTGCTCTGCGACGTATGCGCGCCGCCGCGCATGTACGGGCCGTAGGTCACAAGCACGCCGCCGGCGGGCAGGATCCTGCCGGCGCCCGCCATCAACGCGAGCGTGGCCTCCCACGGGGAGATGTGAATCACGTTGATGCACACGACCGCGTCGGCCGCGGATACCGGCCAGGGATGCTTCGTGACATCGATGGCGAGGGGCGGCTTTACGTTCGACAGGTTGGCTTTGGCCACCCACGCCTCGATGGAAGCATGGCGCTCCACGTCCATCTCGCTGGGCTGGAAAGTGAGGGCGGGCAAAGCCCTGGCGAAGTGCGCCACGTGCTGCCCGGTGCCGCTGCCGATCTCGAGCACGAGGCCGCGTGGCGGCAATACGCGCGCAAGTACCTCGAGGATCGGCTGCTTATTGCGCTCGGCGGAGGGGGCGGTCTCGCGTGAGTCCATGCGGCGATGTTAAGCCTCAAGTCGTGCTCGGCGACTCAATCGCTCCGTCTGCTGCCTGCCGATGGGTGGTCTCCGCTGCGGGACTTCCTTCAGGTGCCTGTGGGCGGGTTCGGCCGGCAGCTTTGCAGCAAAGACACTGCCGACAAGGCCTTCGCTCCGAGTTTGCGCTCGAGCTCTAGGGATGGTCTGCAAAACAGGCCCGAGCCTTGCATGATCTGAGCTCATGATTTCCAAGCGCGTGACTTCCCTGAATCAGCTCGGCCTGGGCCTGAACCTGTCAACGAAGAGAACGCGCAAGCGCGAGTTCCTCGATGAGATGGATCGGGTGGTGCCCTGGAGCGCGCTGGTGCAGATCATCGAGCCGCACAGCCCGCGGGCCAGCCGGTTCGGAGTTCGAGCCGTTCATTCCGTTGATTGCTTCCGGCCCGAATGCTTCGATGTTCGAACGCATCGCCACCGAGAAGGTCATTCAGGCAGGTGAGATGGTCATTCTCGACCTCGGAGCGGTGGTGGAGGGCTACACCGCTGACCTCGGCCGCACGGTGATCTGCGGCGGAGAACCCACTGCGAAGCAGCGTGAGATCTACCAGGCGACGTACCTCGCCCTGCAGGAGGCGAAGAAGATGATCCGTCCAGGCGTGACTGGCAAGGCGATTGATGCGCGCGCCCGGGAAGTCATCGCCGACAGCGGCTGGGGCGATTACGTCTACACCGACAACACAGGGCACCAGCTTGGCTACGGACTGCACGGCGAGCCGCTTGTCGATCGCCGCGTGGACTTCGTGGTCGAGGAAAACATGGTCATGTGCCTCGAGCCCCGCATCGTGCTGCCTGACCAGCCGGAAGTCGGTGGCGCGCATCTCGAGGACGTCGTCGTAGTCACGTCGAACGGCTGCGAACAACTCAACACGACGCCGTACGACGCACGCCTGCTTGCCTGATTCTGGAAATCCGCACCGGAGAGCTCAATGACTCGAAGCTCGCTGAACCGCCGCCACTTCACCACCACCTTCGGTGCGGCAGTCGTGGCGACAGCCATGCCCGGAATCGCGCGCGCCCAGAGCGACAAGCCGCTGCAAATCATCGTCGGCTATCCGCCGGGCGGCAGCACGGACACCTTCGCACGCCTGCTCTCGCAGCCGCTCCAGGGAGTCCTCAATCGCAGCGTGGTCGTTCGCAACCAGCCGGGAGCAGGTGGGCAGATCGCAGCCTCGGCGCTGCTGCGCGAAGGTGCGGACGGCTCTGCCGTGCTCGCCATCAACCAGCCTGACCTCAACCTCGCCATCGCGCGCGGGAATGCCGGGTTCAAGTCGAGCGACTTCCGGGTCATCATGGCCGACCTGCACGAGCCCCGCGTGTTCCTGGTCAAGAACGATTCGGGTATTCCGAACTTCGTCAAGTTCGTCGAGCAGGCAAGGGTAAAGCCCGGGAAGCTCTCCATCTCGGTGGCGGGCGGGACTGCTCAGGATGTAATGGCGAAGTGGCTGATCGACAAGCTCAAGATCGACGTGCTCGTCGTCAACTACAAGGGCGGCGCGGAAGCGGTCAATGCGCTGCTGGCTGGCGATGTCACGGCCAACCTCGGCGATGACTACGTGCGGTCAAGTCTGCGTCCCAAGACCACGGCACTCTTCATCGGCTCGGACAAGAAGAGTCCCCGTTGGCCAGAGGCGGACACCTTGCGGAGCCAGCTGAACGCGCTTGGCGTCGCAATGCCATCCCCTGAGTTTCTGAGTCGCTACGGCGTCTATGTTGTCTCTGCCGCCTTCGCGCAGAAGAACCCGAAGGGATACCAGGAGCTGCAGCAGGCGATTCTGAAGGCTCGCACCGGGCAAGTCTTCACGGACTACATCAAGACCAACAATCTTGCTGACCTGTCGCTTGGTGAGCCCGGCGAGCAGTACGAGCGGGTCTTCGCAGCGGAGATGCAGGAGATCGAACGCATGACGAAGTAGCCTGACTTCACTTTCCGGCAACATTGCCGGCGTGATCTCGGGAGAGTCCGGCAGGCGAAGAGATTCCCTGCCGGCGCCGAAGGAGCAACCGCCCCGGAAACTCTCAGGCCCCAGGACCAGAATCACGACGAACTCTGAAGATTGGCCGGTGGCGATCGTCGCCCGGCCCGCCGAAGGAGCAAGCGCGGCCTCGCAACTGGCAGCGCGAATCTCTCAGGTTCCAGACAGAGGGGGTGTCTCGCACGCGGGCGCGTGTGGGTCCCACACCTTTCGACGACCTGGAACCTGGCTATGCACACTCCCTCGATTGCCGTTATTGGCGGCGGCATCACCGGCGTTACGACCGCCTACGCGCTCATCAAGCGCGGCTACGCTGTCTCTCTGTACGAGCGCCATCGCTATGCCGCGATGGAAACCTCCTTTGCGAACGGCGGTCAGCTCTCCGCCTCGAACGCGGAGGTCTGGAAGCATCCATCAACTCTCCTGAAAGGGTTGAACTGGATGTTGAAGGCCGATGCACCACTCCTCCTGAATCCTGCGCCGACGTGGCACAAGCTCAGCTGGTTCGCCGGGTTCATCGCGCAGCTGCCTCGCTACGAGCGAAACACGATCCAGACGGCGCGCCTCGCGGTGGCGGCGCGCGAGCATCTGTTCAAGTGCGCGGCCGACGAAGGCATCCGCTTCGATGCGCTGCACCGCTGGATCCTGCACATCTATCGCGACAAGCACGGCTTCGAGCATGCCGGCCGCGTCAGTGAGCTTCTGGCGCAAGGTGGCTTGCGGCGGCGCGCTGTCACTCCGCAGGAGATCCGGGCCATCGAGCCGACGCTTGCTGGGACGTACTACGGCGGCTACTACACCGAGAGCGATGCAAGCGGCGACATTCATCTCTACACCACGGGATTGGCCAGCGCATGCGAGCGGCTCGGGGCACGCCTGCACTTGGGGAATGATGTCGACAGACTCACCCGCTCGAAAGATGGCGTGCAGTCATGCTGGCAAACGGCGATTCGCGCAGTCACGACGCCGTGGTCGTGTGCGCTGGCATCGCGAGCCGGGCGCTCGCGGCACAGTTGGGCGACCGCATCAACATTTATCCCGTCAAGGGATATTCGATCACGGTGAACCTCCGCGACGTCGCCAGTCGGGCCGCGGCGCCGACGGTGAGCCTGCTGGACGACGAAACGAAGCTGGTCGCCAGTCGCCTTGGCGAGGATCGGTTCCGCGTCGCAGGTACCGCGGAGTTCAACGGGGCCAACCGCGACATCCGGACTGAATCCGACCGCTGGTCGACTGGGTCGAGCACTGCTTCCCCGAAATGAATACGAGCAGCGTGCTTCCTTGGGCGGGACTTCGCCCAATGACACCCAGCATGCTTCCGAGGGTCGGCCGCGGCCGATACCCGGGCGTCTTCTACAACACGGGACACGGCCACTTGGGTTGGACTTTGTCGGCGGCTACGGCAGAAATGGTCGCGGACGCCGTTGTCTCCGGGCTGCCCTCGGGCGAGCGCACGCAGGTGAGAGGGGGCCAATGAGGTCGAGCGGGCCGTTGCATTTGCTCAGGCGTCGCCGACGCCGACCCGGACAGCTTTCCGTGCGTCAGTCCTCGCGCGCAGGCATCGCTTCGAAGCCAGGCAGCGTCCGAAGCAACGCAGTCATCGACTTGGCCGCAAATTTCGGTATGTCGGCTATGTCCACCCACCTGAACTGGTCGACCTCCGGCGTCATGGCGCCGGTGCGGTGGTGAGGGAAAAAGCTCACGCACTTGCAGGCCGTGATGTCGCATTGGTCGGTGTGAACCAATGCCCTGAACAGGTGGAGGTCCTTGCGGGAGTGATAGGGCATGACGCCGAGCTCCTCCATCTCCGCCGCAGCCAGGTCGATTCCGGTTTCCTCCTGGACCTCGCGAATGGCCGCCTCGCGCGGGGACTCACCTTCTTCCCCTCCGCCCTTCGGGATGTCCCAGTGTCTCTGCCCCGTGGCGTGTGCCAATAGCAGCTGGCCATGCTCATTGAGGATCAGAACGCCATAGGAAGTCGTTTTCATGGCAGGGCCGCGAAACCGAGCTACGCTGCCTTTCGCTCGGAGGTGCTCTTCTTCGCTGCCGCACGCCTGGGCGCAGACTTCTTCGCGGGAGCAGTCTTGGCAGCAAGCTTTTTCGCGGCCTTGCCATTCGCCTTCGAGCCGCCCTTCAAGCTCCTCTGCAGCAGCTCGGTGAGGTCGATGACGTTGGAGCTTTCCTGCGGCGCTTCCTCTTCCGGCTCGATGACGGTTTCCGTCTTGCCCGCCTTCGCCTTCTTTTCGACCAGCTTCATCACCTGGTGCCGGAACTCGTCCTTGAAATCTTCCGGGTCCCACTTGCCGGACATCTCGGCGATCAGCTGCTTGGCCATCTTCATCTCTGCGGCGCTGACGGTCTTTCGCCCCGCGGGCGGAAGGTCGAGCGACTCCAGCGTCTTGACTTCGTCACCCCAACGCAGCAGGTTCAAGACCAGGGCCGGGCCCGAGGGCACCAGTGCGGCAAGGTGCTGTTTGGTGGCAATCACCACCTTGGCAAGCGCGATTTTTCCCGTGTCGATGAGGGCCTCGCGCAAGAGCGCATAGACCTTGTCGCTCTTGTTGACGGGTGTCACGTAATAGGGCCGCTCCAGGAAGATGAACGGCATTTCGGCGCCATCGATGAAGCGCTCGATCTGGATGGTCTGCGTCGTCTTGGGAAAGACCGCCTCGATTTCCTCGGGGCTGATGATGACGTACTGCCCGTCCTCGTATTCGACGCCCTTGACGATGTTTTCCTTGCTGATTTCCTTGCCCGTCCGCTTGTTGACGCGCTTGTAGCCGACACGGTCCATAGAGCGCTTGTCGAGCCAGTCGAAGTCCACGCCTTCCTCGGTCGCTGCCGTGTGAAGGCCGACGGGGATGTGGACGAGACCGAAGGTGATGGCGCCCTTCCAGAGCGTGCGACTACCTGTTGCCATGCCTCAGCTTCCTTCCGGCGGGACGACCCCGCACCGGGCAGCCTGCGGCGACCTGGCCCATGGCCGCGTAGGTGGGCGTAGCACCTGGCCGTAGGGAGGCTGCGCGTTCGAGGGCGACCCACCGACGGAACGGCTACCCTACGCGCTATGCCAAGCCTGCGCCACATCGCGGTCTACGTCGAGGAGCCGAAGCCGGGCCGTTTCGCATGGGTCCTCGCCGAGCTGGAGGGGCGCAGCTGGCGGCAGCTGGACAGGTCCGGCTCGCCGGTGGGAAGCTACAAGACGGCCATGGCTGAAGGACTGCTGGCGCTGCAAGCCATGGTGGAGGACCTGGACCTCGGGCCTCGCAAAGCCGATGCGCCTGTCGACGAAGGCGATGCCGACGAGAGCGACCATCAGCAAACCGAGCGTGACGCGCCGGCGAAGGAGGCCGCACCTGGAAAGCGGTACTTCGGATTCGGGCCCGCGCAGTGACGTCGTAGCGACTTTGGCTGCTGCCTCCCGAGAGATCCAAAGCCGTGCGGATTGCAACCTGGAACATCAACAACGTCGTCAAGCGCCTGGACCTGCTGTGCGACTGGCTCGAACGCGCCCAGCCCGACGTCGTCGCGCTGCAGGAGCTGAAGACTTCCACGGCCGAGTTCCCCACTGAGCGGCTCAGGTCGCTCGGCTACGAAGGCCTGGTCGTTGGCCAGCGCTCCTGGAACGGCGTCGCCCTGCTCGCCCGTGGGCATGAGCCTCTGCCGGTCGCCACGGCGCTGCCGGGCGATCCGAAGGACAAGGAGGCCCGCTATGTCGAGGCCGCCATCAACGGCGTGCTGTTCGCCTGCCTGTACCTGCCGAACGGCAATCCCCAGCCCGGACCGAAGTTCGACTACAAGCTGCGCTGGTTCGAGCGCATGCGCAGGCGCGCGGAGGAACTCCGGGCCTCCGGGCAGCCGGTCGTGCTGCTGGGCGACTGGAACGTCGTCCCGACGGATGCCGACATCTACAAGCCGGACACCTGGCGCGACAACGCATTGCTGCAGCCCGAACCGCGCCAGGCCTTTGCCGCGATCCTGGCCCAGGGCTGGACCGATGCGCTCCAGGCTGCTCACCCGAAGGACAAGCTCTTCACCTTCTGGGACTATCGGCGCAAACGATGGGAGCGTGATGCGGGTCTGCGCATCGACCACATCCTCGTCGGCGAGTCGCTGAAGGTCGTGGATGCGGGCGTGGACCGCGAGGAGCGTGGACGCGAGAATGCCAGCGACCATGCTCCGGTGTGGGCGGAAATCCGACCTGCCAGGCCAAAGCGGAGCGCCGCCCGCAAGGCCCGCGCGCCTGTGCCCCAAGAAGGACAGGAGACCCCGCCGCTCTCGCGCTACAACGCCAAGCGCGATTTCTCCAAGACCGCCGAGCCGGCCGGCACCCCGGTGCGACGAAGCAAGGCGAGGCGCGACCGGCAACCGGCCTTCGTCATACAGAAGCATTGGGCCTCGCGATTGCACTACGACGTACGCCTGGAGCTCGACGGCGTCATGGTGTCGTGGGCCGTTCCGAAAGGGCCTTCCTACGACCCGGCGATCAAGCAGCTGGCCATCCATGTCGAAGACCACCCAATCGACTACAACACCTTCGAAGGCGAAATCCCCAAGGGGGAGTACGGCGGCGGGTCAGTGATCGTCTGGGACCAGGGTACCTGGGAGCCGGTCGGCGACCCACAGGAAGGGCTCGCCAAGGGCAAGCTCATCTTCAAGCTGCATGGACAGAAGCTCGCCGGGCTGTGGGAGTTCGTGCGCATCTCGAAGCCCGGGGACAAGAAGCAGGAACAGTGGCTGTTCCTGAAGAAGCGGGGCGATGCCTGGGCCCGGCCCGGCACGGAGTACGACGTCATCGCTGCGCTGCCGGACAGCGTCGTCGCGCAGCCCCTGGGTTTGATCGAGGAGCGCGAGCCACGCGGCGCCGCCATCACACCGCCGCATGCCGACACGGCCGACCTGCGGCAAGCAAAGCGCGCACCTTTGCCCGCCAAGCTGCAGCCCCAGCTTGCGACGCTGGTTTCGGCCGTACCCCAGGGCGACTGGATTGTCGAAAGCAAGTTCGATGGCTATCGCCTTCTCGCGCGTATCGACAAAGGCGATGTCCGGCTGTTGACCCGCAACGGGCATGACTGGACCAGCAAGCTCCAGTCCGTTGCACAGGCCGTGGCGGAACTGGGCCTGGACAGCGCCTGGCTCGATGGCGAAATCGTGGTGCTGAACGACGCGGGCGTGCCCGACTTCAACCGGCTTCAGAACGCCATCGACAACGCCCGAACCAGCGATGTCCAGATGTTCGTCTTCGACGTGCCGTTCCTGGGCGGCATGGACTTGCGCGACGTGCCACTGGCCAGCCGGCGGGAAGTGCTCAGAGCGCTGTTCGAGCAGCATGAAGACGGCATCGTCCGGTTCAGCCAGTCCTTCGACGTGCTGCCGGGACAACTGCTGGATGCCGCCTGCCGGATGGGCATGGAAGGCGTCATCGTCAAGCGCGCCGACTCGCCCTACACCTCGGGGCGCACGGAAACCTGGCTCAAGTTGAAGTGCACGCACAGGCAGGAGTTCGTGGTGGTCGGGTACACCGACCGCACCGGCGCTGCCGGTGAGGTCGGTAGCCTGCTGTTGGGTTATCACCAAGGGGGCCAGGTGCGGTTTGCCGGATCCGTGGGCACCGGATGGGGCTCGGCGAACGGGCGCGAGTTGAAGACCGCGTTGTCCAGGTTGCGGGTCAGCCAGCCCACCGTCGCCCCCGAGGACGCCAAGCCCGGCCGCTGGTCCAGGCGCGGGCCCAACTCCGAGCGCTGGGTCAAGCCCGAGATGGTGGTCGAGGTGGCGTTCTCGGAGTGGACGCCGGATGGTCGCATCAGACACCCGGTGTTTCGCGGCGTGCGCACCGACAAGCCGGCGGCGCTGATCGTGCGCGAGGACGCCAAGCCCATGGGGGCTGCCCCTTCCGCCGCGAAGGTGCCGCAAGGCACCGGTGTGAAGGTGACGAACCCCGAGCGCGTGATCGACCCCTCCACCGGCCTGCGAAAGGTTGACCTGGTGCGCTACTACGAGAGCGTGGCCGAATGGATGCTGCCGCACTTGAAGGGCCGCCCAGTTTCGCTGGTGCGCGGCCCGACCGGCATCACGGGCGAGCTGTTTTTTCAGAAGCATGACGACAAGCTCTCCATTCCGCATGTGCGCAACTTGCCCGCGCATCTCTGGCCCGGCCACGCCGAGCTGCTGGAGGTGGCCAGTGCGCGGGCGCTGGTGGCCTGCGCCCAGATGAACGTTATTGAGTTCCATACATGGAACTCGCTCGCAAAAAACATCGACAAGCCGGACCGGATGATTTTCGACCTGGACCCCGGGGAAGGCACTGGCTGGCAGCACGTCCAGGAGGCAGCGATCCTGGTCCGGGCGTTGCTGTCGGAGCTCGAGCTGGAGTCATGGCTGAAAACGAGCGGTGGCAAGGGCCTGCACGTCGTGGTGCCGTTGAAGCCGCGCTTCGACTACGACACCGTCAAGGCGTTCTCGCAGGCGGTGGTGCAGCACCTGGCCAGGACCATCCCGTCGAGGTTCGTCGCCAAGAGCGGCGCTTCCAATCGGGTGGGCAAGCTCTTCGTCGACTACCTGCGCAACGGCCACGGCGCAACGACTGCCGCGGCGTTCTCGGCGCGCGCGCGTCAGGGCCTTGGCGTATCGATGCCGGTGAGCTGGGATGAGCTGCCCAAGCTCAAGAGCGGAGCCCAGTGGACGATTGCCACCGCGCGGGAGTACCTGTCGTTCCAAAGTGCGGACCCGTGGTCGGAGTACTGGACCACGAGGCAGTCGCTGAATGCAGCGATGAAGACCTTGGGATTCGTTGTCCCAAGACAGAAGTCGCGGGCCTGAGCCTGCTGCTCGCGGGAGACCTCTGTGAAACTTGAGACGTTCGAATTCAAGCGCATCGTCGTGGTGTGTGTGGTCCGGATGGGGTGAAGCGTTGAGGTGTGCGACGGGACATGGCCCCGACCCATGCAGCACGCCTTTCTGACGGACGACATCGTTTGAGCGAACGCGCCTCCGGTCGAACACGGTGCGGTCTTACGATCTCCGTATCGCGCGTTCGAGATGCTCCTGGAGCAACAACTCAAACGGAGATTTTCATGAAAGCCATCGCATCCATTGCTGTCGCCATCACCACCATCGTGACGCTTGCGGCGTGCGACGTGAAGAAGACGGCCGAAGGGAACGTGACGGTGCCCAAGTACGAAGTCGAGAAAAAGCAGGCCGGCGACGTGACGCTTCCAAAGTATGACGTGACGACGCCTGACGTGAAGGTGACGAAGGAAGAGAAGACCGTCACGGTTCCCACGGTGAAGACCGAGGAGAAGGTGATCGAAGTGCCGAAGGTTGACGTCACCCCGGCCAAGGAAAAGTAAGCCGGTGGAATTTGCTGCGACGGCGGCTGGCGCGGGCTGAAATGCCCCCCGGCGTGGCCTTGTCGGGCCGGGCGCCGGCCGTGCAGGCATCGATCACGCCGCGGCTCGCGCCACGAAACGCTGGGCGAGCGGGCTCGCAGGTCGCATCGCGGCCCGCTCCGCGGCCAGCGCTGCCGCGAGTGGCCGATCGCCGCTGCGCAGCGCGGCCTCGATCAGCGTCAGGTCGAGCAGGTCGCGCTGGGC